>CAMCBY010000232.1 GCA_945873015.1 Klebsiella pneumoniae | reverse complement strand
TGAGTATCTGCGAGGATATCTGGGAGCCGGCCAGCGCCGCCCAGGCACGTGCCGCCGGCGCCGAATTCATCTGCAACATCAACGCCTCGCCCTATCACCTGCGCAAAGCGCCGCAACGACTGGCGGCGGTGCGGGCCGCGGTGACGGCCGGCGGCATTCCGGTCGCCTATGTGAACACCGTCGGCGGCCAGGACGAACTGGTCTTCGACGGCGGCTCGTTCGCGCTCAACGCCGATGGCGCAGTGGCTGCCCAGGCGCCGGCATTTGTCGAAGACCTGCTGCCGCTACGGGTGGAACGCAGCGCCCACGGCGTCACTTTGCACGGCCCGCATCAGGAAGCGCAGAGCGGTGAAGACGAGGCGGAGGTCTACGACGCGCTGGTGCTCGGCATCCGCGACTACATCACCAAGAACCGCTTTCAAGGCTGTGTGCTGGGTTTGTCAGGCGGCATCGATTCCGCACTGACCCTGGCTTTGGCGGTCGATGCGCTCGGCGCCGAACGGGTGATGGCGGTTTCCATGCCGTCGCGCTACACCGCTGACATGAGTATCGATGACGCGCGCGAACAGGCCGACCTCATGGGCTGCGAATTCCATGTCGTGCCGATAGAACAGCCGGTAGGCGCGTTCAGCGACGTGCTGGCGCCGATCCTGAGCGGGCGTGACAGCGGCGTTGCCGCTGAGAACATACAGGCGCGCGCACGCGGCGTGATCCTGATGGCGGTGTCCAATGCCAGCGGTCGTATGGTGCTGACCACCGGCAACAAGAGCGAGATGGCGGTCGGCTATGCGACCTTGTACGGCGACATGGCAGGCGGCTTCGCACCGCTGAAAGATATTCCCAAGCTGCTGGTGTACCGCTTGTCGAACTGGCGCAACGCGCAGTCGCCGGCGATCCCGCCGCGTGTCATCGAACGCCCACCGAGTGCCGAACTGCGCCCGGACCAGAAGGATTCCGATTCCTTGCCGCCCTATGAGGTGCTCGATCCGATACTTGAGCGCTACATCGAGCTCGATCAGACACCTCACGAGATTGCGGCCCAGGGTTTCGATCTGGCGACCGTCAAACGGGTGGCGGCGATGGTCGACAGGAATGAATACAAACGTCGTCAGGCAGCACCCGGCGTGCGTATCAGCGTGCGCGCCTTCGGCCGCGACAGGCGTTTTCCGATCACTTCACGGTATAACGAGCAGGACGAGGCCTGAGGGTAAGGGCCTCAGGTGGATCGTTAATCTGTGGGTCAGACTTCAGTCTGACATTGGAAAAGCGCCTCAGCTCCCAAACGCCTTATCAGTGTCAGACTGAAGTCTGACCCACATGGAAAGGGGCCGACCTACCGCACCCGCGTCTCTTTCACTTCCTCTATCCCCGGGTAATTCGGGAAATTCAATTCCAGCACGCGAAGTGCGTCATTGGATAAATCTTCGAGCTCAAGAATCTTGTAGGACTTGGCCATCAGCACCAGTGCTTCAGGCATGGCCGGCGTCTGCTGGTAGTTCTCCACCACATACCGTGCACGATTGGCGGCCGCCACGAACGCACCGCGGCGCATGTAGTAATTGGCCACATTCACTTCATGCTGAGCGAGCAGATTACGCAAGTGACGCATACGCAACTGGGCGTCATCAACGTATTTGCTGTCGGGGAAGCGCTTGATCACTTCGGCAAAATCATTGAACGACTTCAGCGCCGCACCGGGGTCGCGCTGCGACGGGTCGCGATGGATGTAGCGTTCGGCGAGGCCCTGACCGGCGCCGAAATTGACCAGACCGCGCAGGTAATAGGCGTAGGGCATGTGCGGATGGGAGGGATAGAGCTTCATGAAACGATCAAGAGTCGAAATCGCCGAGGCCGGCTCGTCGGTCTTGTAGTAGCAATAGGCCAGTTCGAGCTGAGCCTGCTGGGTGTAGATGCCAAACGGGTAACGCGACTGCAGTTTCTCGTAAAACTCGATGGCCGAGGCGCAACTGCCGGCATCAAGGCTATCTTTGGCCGCCTGATAGAGGCGATCCTCTGGCCATCTGGCCATTTCCTTGTCTTTATCGTTTTCGCTGGGCAGCAGGCCGCAGCTCGCGGACAGAACGCAAAGACAGAGGAAAACGGCGCGCGCGAGCGCAGAGCTGAGCTTCGAAGTCATCTAACGTAGAATCCCTGCGTGGGTATGGGTGGGCTGCGCGGTCGCTGCGCGGCGTATTGTAGTGGCGGAATTTTCGACAAGGCAATGAACGTGATAGTTGCGCCATCGGCATTACCGGTCGCCCAGACACTGCGCGCCCGCGCAACACGCGCGTGAGTGCACGCCTGACCGAACATCATCGTGTCGAACTGCCGGCAGCGGTCGACGGCCTGCGCCTCGATCAGGCCCTCGCCCGCGTGCTGAGCCAGTATTCCCGCAGCCTCATCAAACAGTGGATAGACAGCGGCCAGGTCACGCGTCGCGGAGTTGCGATCAAGCCGCGTGCGCCTGCCCGAGCCGGCGACATCATTGACGTCATCGCGACCCTCGACGCGACCGCTGAACTGGCGGCCCAGGCCGTCGACTTTGAGCTCGCGCATGTCGACGAGCAGGTGATTGTGGTCGATAAGCCGGTCGGCCTGGTGGTGCATCCCGGCGCCGGTAATCCCGATCACACGCTGGTCAACGGTCTGCTCGAACGTTTCCCGGAACTTGCCGCCCTGCCCCGCGCCGGGCTCGTGCACCGTATCGACAAAGACACTTCCGGCCTGCTGGTGGCGGCACGCACGCCGGCCGCGTTTCAGACCCTGGTGCGGGCACTGGCGCGCCGCGACATCCATCGTCATTACCTCGCGGTGGTGAACGGCGTATTGGTGGCGGGCGGCACTATCGATGCCGCCATTGCGCGCGACCCACAACAGCGCACCCGCATGCGCGTCATGCCGGGCGGACGTGAGGCCGTCACCCACTATCGTGTCGCGGAGCGCTATCGCGCTCACAGCCTGCTGGAAGTCGAACTCGAAACCGGCCGCACCCACCAGATCCGAGTCCATCTCGCCTGGCGCGGTTATCCGCTGGTCGGCGACAGTCGCTACGGCGGCCGCCCCCATTTGCCGCCGGCAGCGACCGACACGCTGCGCGAGACCCTGCAACACTTCCCGCGCCAGGCCCTGCATGCCTGGCGGCTGGCCTTTGAGCATCCCCTCGATGGCACGCCGCTGGAGTTCGAATCACCGCTACCGGCCGACCTCGAACACCTGTTGGGCGCCTTGCAGGACGACTTCGACGCGCATGGCGATGCCGACCAGTGAATCTCGCACCGCGTTGCCTGAGCGTCGATTGGCCGGCACCAGCGGGCGTACGGGCGGCCTTCTCCACCCGTTGCGGTGGCCTCGGTCAGGCACCGTTCACAAGCCTTAATCTCGGCACCCACGTGGGTGATGACCCGCTGACGGTCGCCGCCAACCGCGCGGCCTTGCGCGCCGAGCTGCAACTTGTGGCCGAACCCTGCTGGCTCGATCAGATCCATAGCGACATCCTCATCGACCTCGACCACGCCAACGCCCCACGCGAGGGTGATGCCGCAATTACAGCCACCCCGGGCCGCGTCGCGACGGTGATGGTGGCTGATTGCCTGCCGGTGCTGCTGTGCGACCGCTACGGTTGGCAAGTGGCGGCTGTCCACGCCGGCTGGCGCGGACTCGCATCCGAACTCATCAAGAAAACCGTGGCGGCCTTTCATGCCGCACCGCACGAGCTTATCGCCTGGCTGGGGCCGGCCATTGGCCCATCCGCCTACGGCGTCGGCGACAGTCTGCGCGAGCGTTTCTGCTCATTGGATAGCCGCCTGGCCGAGGCATTCACACAGCACAGCACGCAGTGGCACATGAATCTCGCCCGCGTCGCCGAGCTGCAACTCGCCGCCCTCGGCGTCATCAACGTCACTCACAGCGGCATCTGCGTGCACAGCGACGCCGAAAACTTCTTCTCCTATCGCCGCGACGGCGAGACCGGTCGTATGGCAGCCATGGTGTGGTTGGAGGGCGGCGCTTGATTTAACGCCGCGCAGCCCCATTTCCTTGTCATTCGTCCGACTATTTGAGGAAACGCTGCATGCGTGCCGACAAACTGACCACCAAGTTCCAGCAGGCGCTGGCCGATGCCCAGAGCCTCGCGCTGGGCGCCGATAATCAATTCATCGAACCCGCCCACCTGCTCTCGGCCCTGCTCGATCAGGACGGCAGCGTGGTGACACAACTGCTGCAGAACACCGGCGTGACCGTCGGTCGCGTGCGCGCATCGGCCGCCCGTGCGCTCGAGCGGCTGCCCAAGGTCAGTGGTGCGGGCGGTGACGTGCATCCGTCCAATGCCTTGATAAAACTCCTGAATCTGACTGACAAACTCGCCCAGGAGCGCAAAGACACCTACATCGCCAGCGAGTTGTTCCTGCTCGCAGCCTTGCAGGACGCCGGTGAAGTCGGGCGTTTATTGAAAGAACACGGCGCCGACACCGCCCGTATCGCCAAAGCCATCGATGAATTACGTGGAGGAGAGACCGTGGGTGACGCCAATGCCGAAGAACAGCGCCAGGCGCTGGATAAATACACCGTTGATCTGACCGCGCGCGCCGAAGAAGGCAAACTCGACCCGGTGATCGGCCGCGACGAGGAGATCCGCCGCACCATTCAGGTTCTGCAACGCCGCACCAAGAACAACCCGGTACTGATCGGTGAGCCCGGCGTCGGCAAGACCGCCATCGTCGAGGGTCTCGCCCAGCGCATCATCAATGGCGAAGTACCGGAAGGTTTGAAACGCAAGCGCGTGCTGTCGCTGGATATGGGTGCGCTGATCGCTGGTGCCAAGTTCCGCGGCGAGTTCGAGGAACGCCTGAAAGCGGTGTTGAACGACCTGTCCAAGCAGGGTGGCCAGGTGATTTTGTTCATCGACGAGTTGCACACCATGGTCGGTGCCGGCAAGGCCGAAGGCGCGATGGACGCCGGCAATATGCTGAAACCGGCGCTCGCGCGCGGCGAACTGCACTGCATAGGCGCCACCACGCTCGATGAATATCGCCAGTATGTGGAAAAAGACGCCGCGCTCGAGCGCCGCTTCCAGAAAGTGCTGGTCAACGAGCCGACCATCGAAGACACCGTCGCTATCCTGCGCGGCCTGAAGGAACGTTATGCGGTGCACCACGGCGTCGAGATCACCGATCCGGCGATAGTCGCGGCCGCCCATCTGTCCAGCCGTTACATCACCGACCGGCAGTTGCCGGACAAGGCCATCGACCTCATCGACGAGGCCGCCAGCCGCATCAGCATCGAAATCGATTCCAAGCCGGAATCGATGGACCGCCTCGCACGGCGCGCCATACAGCTCAAAATTGAGCGCGAAGCGTTGCGCAAGGAAAAGGACGACGCCTCCAAGCGCCGCCTCGCCGACCTCGAAGCGCAATTGGCCGAAGTCGAACACGAATACGCCGACCTTGAAGAAATCTGGAAGGCCGAAAAGGCCGCCTTGAGTGGTGCCCATCAGGTGCAGACGGACCTCGAACAGGCACGCCTCGATTTTGAAGCCGCCAGGCGCTCGGGCGATCTGAATCGTATGTCCGAACTGCAGTACGGCGTCATTCCGGCGCTCGAGAAACAACTCGCGGCAGCCGGTAATCGCGAGGACGGCAAACCCAATCAGTTGCTGCGCAACCGCGTGACCGAGGAAGAAGTCGCCGAAGTGGTCTCGAAGTGGACCGGCATTCCGGTCTCCAAGATGCTCGAGGGCGAACGCGACAAGCTGTTGCGTATGGAAGAGGCGCTGCACGCGCGGGTGGTCGGTCAGGATGAGGCGGTGACGGCGGTCGCCAATGCCATTCGCCGCTCACGCGCCGGCCTGTCGGACCCCAACCGCCCGAACGGCTCCTTCCTGTTCCTGGGGCCTACCGGTGTCGGCAAGACCGAGTTGTGCAAATCGCTGGCCGCCTTCCTGTTCGACACCGAGCAGGCGCTGGTGCGCATCGACATGTCGGAATTCATGGAAAAGCACGCGGTGGCGCGCCTGATTGGCGCCCCGCCCGGTTATGTGGGTTACGAGGAAGGCGGTTATCTGACCGAGACCGTGCGCCGCAAACCCTATTCGGTGGTGCTGCTCGACGAAGTTGAGAAGGCCCATCCGGAAGTGTTCAACATCCTCTTGCAGGTGCTGGACGACGGACGCCTGACCGATGGCCACGGCCGCACGGTCGATTTCCGCAATACGGTCATCGTCATGACCTCCAATCTCGGCTCGGACACCATCCAGGCCCTGACTGGCAGCGCCGACTATGAACGCATGAAGTCAGCGGTGATGGGCGTGGTGGCCAGTCACTTCCGGCCCGAGTTCATCAACCGCATCGACGAAGTGGTGGTGTTCCATGCCTTGGAGAAAGCCCAGATCCGGGCCATCGCCGAGGTCCAGATAGCCGGCCTCAAACATCGTCTGGCACAGATGGAGATTGGCCTCGAGGTCACCACCGCGGCGCTCGATAAACTCGGTGAGGCGGGTTTCGACCCGGTGTACGGTGCTCGACCGCTCAAGCGCGCGATCCAGAATCTGCTCGAGACCCCGCTTGCCGAAGCTTTGCTCAAGAGTCGTTACCTGGCGGGCGATACCGTGCATGTCGATTGTGGCGACGGGCGCCTCATTCTCGGTGGCGCACGCGCCGCTGCGGCCTGAGCCGAGCCTCGCTGAAGACCGCGTGCACGCCCTCTTGCTGGGCGTGCACGCGCGTCAAAATCATTCGACGGAGTAGCTATTTAGAA
>CAMCBY010000231.1 GCA_945873015.1 Klebsiella pneumoniae | reverse complement strand
GCAAAGTTTCTGCCATGGCCAAACCGACCTCACCCCGCCGCTTGGTACAGCAGACTCCCGCGCATCCGCAGTGCGAGGTGTTACTGGCATCACACTCGTCAAGGCTGTTCGAGCGCATCGCTGTGGCCTTGGGCGACGCAACCGACATGCGGTACCACATCACGCCAGTGGCGAACCTCGAGAGCGCTGCGCGAAGTCTCGGCGAGCACACCTTTCAAGTGTTCCTGTTGGACTGGAGTCTTGTCACGGAGCCGGCCTCAGCCGCGCTGGTGGCCTTGCTGGATGCCGCGCCGACGGTCGCCGTGCTGGCATTGTTGCACGATGCCGAGCCAGCGTGGGCCACCGCAGCGTTGGCCCTGGGCGCGCAGGATTATGTATTGGAGACCGATCTCGACGGCTGCCGTGTGGCGCGCATGATGGACAGCGCCATTGCGCGTAAACACCATGAGTGTGAGCAAGCCGAACGCGCTCGGCGCACGGCGATGACGCTCGATTCGATTGGCGATGCGGTGCTCAGCACCGACATACAAGGCCGTGTCAGTTATCTCAACCTGGTGGCGGAAACCATGACCGGCTGGAGCAGTGCACAGGCCTGCGGTAGGCCGCTGAGTGAAGTATTCACGATTTTGAACGAAGTCACCCGCCAGCCGGTGCCTGACCCGCTGCAACGCGCGGTGCGCGAAGACCGCGCGGTGGAACTGGCCAACGGCTGCGTGCTGTTGCGCCGCGACGGACACGAATATCTGATTGAAGACTCGGCGGCACCAATACGTGGCCGCGACGGCGAGGTGACCGGCGCGGTGATTGTATTTCGTGATGTGGGTGCGCTGCGCGCCACCACGCGCGACCTGGCCCATCTCGCCCATCACGACGTGCTGACCAATCTGCCCAATCGGCTGTTGTTTGGTGAGCGTGTAGCCAACGCGATTGTGCTGGCGCGGCGGCACTTGCGGCAGGCCGCCGTGTTGTATGTCGATCTCGATGGATTCAAATGCATCAACGATACGCTCGGTCACGCACTCGGTGACAGCCTTTTGCTGTCGGTGACTGAAAGACTGGTGCAGAGCGTGCGCGCGTCAGACACTGTGTGTCGCCAGGGCGGCGACGAGTTCGTGGTGTTGTTGAGTGAAATCGACGGTGCTGAGGACGCCGCGGCCAGTGCCGGCAAGCTGCTGCGTACGCTTGCCGAACCGTATCTCATCGAAGGGCATACCGTGGACCTCACTGCCAGCATCGGCATTGCGCTCTATCCCAAGGATGGCCGCGAAGTAGTGGACCTGTTGCGCAGCGCCGATGGCGCGATGTATGCGGCCAAACGACTCGGCCGCAATCAGTTTCAGTTCTACGCCATGAGTGAGTGTTTGCAGGGCAAGACCGGCTAGGCCGGCGCGGCCTCTGCGGTTCACGTTCGCAGTACCATCCAGGTGGCGAGAGAGATGACGATGATAAAAAGAATCATGATGGGTTACCCGGTAGCTTGCAGTCAGTGATAAAAGACGCGCCGGCAGGCGGCGCGTCTTGCTTCAGGCTTTATTCGGCGACGTCCGGTTGCTCACGGCGCATCGTGTCATCGGATGCTGCCCCAGGCGTGCCGGAAGCCTCATCCGCGACGTGGAACTCGACACGGCGGTTCTGGAAGCGCCCTGCTTCGTTGTCATTCGACGCAACCGGCGAACCCTCACCACGACCCACGACACTCAAACGTTCGGCGGCGATGCCGTGTTGAACCAGATAAGCCTTTACCGCGTTGGCGCGTCGCTCTGACAACATCTGGTTATAAGTTTCACCGCCGGTGCTGTCGCAATGGCCTTCGATACGCACCGCGACGCCTTTGGTTTCATTGAGGCCGGCAACCGCACGGTTGAGGATGTCGCTCGAATTCGACTCGATGGCCGAACTGTCGAACTTGAAGTTGATGCCGGTCAGGCTCAATAACAGTTCAGGACAGCCCTGTGCGTTGACCTTGGTGCCGGCCGGCGTGTTGGGGCAACGGTCGAGTGTGTCCATCACGCCGTCCCCATCGCTGTCGATGTCCGGCACGGCGCTCGGCGCCGCTGCAACGGCAATCGGGGCCGGGCGGGTTTCGGTCGTTCTTGCGATGCTCGTGGTGGTGGTGGGCGTTCCGCGGTCGCGACAGGCGATTGCCCCGAGCAAGGCGCCCACCCCGACGCCCGCACCTATCGGACCAGCGGCGAGACTGATGGCGGCGGCAGTGCCGCCGCCGACGGCGCCACCAAGCGCCGCGCACATTTTGTTAATGCCGCCGCCAGGGCCGCCGCCCTGGGTGGCGCAGCCGCTCACTGTGACGGCCAGTGCACTGGCCAGAACAACGCGTGTGAATTGAAACTTCATGATGACTACCTCGTCGCTGCGGTCGCTCTGGCCGACGCTCAATGTTGAATGGGCGTAAAGCGGTCCGCTTCGAACCGCGAGCACGCGCCGTGCGACGTCAAACCGCACGGCGCTGGCCAGGGTTTATCGGGGACTTTCGAGGTGATAACGCGCTGGTCACGCCTTGATTCTGTTCGCGTGACCGGGGCTTATCGGTGCGATGGCATACATTGCCCTCTCACCATCAGAGCGCGCGGGGCAGCCCTGCCAGCAGTCCTGCCAGTTCATCAGCGTGCTGTTCTTCGACCAGCAAGATGTCGCGCAGTAACTGGCCGGTGGTCGGATCGTCGGCGCCGAGGTATTGGATCATTTCGCGGTAACTGTCGACTGCCACGCGTTCGGCGACCAGATTCTCACGAATCATTTCCGTCAAGGTGCCGGCCGGTACATATTCGGCATGGCTGCGTGAGCTCAAACCATCGGGATCAAAATCGGGTTCGCCGCCGAGTTGCACGATGCGCGCGGCGAGGCGGTCGGCATGGTCGAGTTCCTGGTTGGCGTGCACCAAAAATTCATCGGCCGGATTCTTGGCGTGAATGCCGCGCGCCATGAAGTGATGGCGACGATAACGCAACATACACACCACTTCGGTGGCGAGTGCTTCGTTCAGCATCTTGAGCACCGCGATACGATCAGCGGCATAACCCGCGGTCACGGCGCCTTCGTCAATGTGGGCGCGGGCCTGGGCACGCAGGGTCTTGATGTCGGTGAGTTGTATTTGAGAAGACATGTTCTTTTCCATGAAACAGGGAGTTGTTATGTGCGAGATATGAGGCGCGTGGTTTTTAATGCACAGCGTCGAGTGCAATTGCAGTTTCGCCTCGTGGCCTATCCTCGTTTTGCGCTGCGCTGACCGCATTGGCGAACCGTTCCTCGACCGCCTGCCAGTCGACCACCGCCCACCAGTTGTGCAAATAGTCCGGCCGACGGTTTTCGTGTTTGAGGTAGTAGGCGTGCTCCCACACATCATTCACCAGCAAAGGCTGATAACCCTCGGTGAGCGGATTGTCGTGTTCGTTGGTGGTGAGAATATGCAGATTCAACTGCGGACTCGGCCCAACCACCAGCCACACCCAGCCTGCGCCGAAATGTTTGGCGCCTGCCTGCTCGAATCGGGTTTTGAAGGTTTCGATGTTGTCGAAGTCGCGCTTGATCGCGGCTGCCAGCGTGCCGTCCGGTGTGCCACCGCCGCGCGGTGACATGTTGGCCCACAACAGGCTGTGATTAAGATGACCGCCAGCCTGGTGGCCAATCTCAGCGCGGATTGCGAGCGGCGCCTGCGACAGGTTGCTCATCAGCCATTCGGGGGTCTTGTCCTTGAGTTCATCCGGCGCGGCCGACAGAACCGTGTTGAGCGCCTTTACATAGGCGGCGTGATGCATGTCGTGATGCAGTGTCATGGTGCGCGCGTCGACGTGCGGTTCGAGCGCATCGGCGGCATAGGGCAAGGGCGCGAGTAGGTGAATCATAACGAGGCTTGTCCTGCTGGAGGTGGCGCGAAATACGCAAGCGCGGACTATGTGGGCGTCGGTGAAGTAAATCTGTTCGTTCTGCCGCTTACACACGTCAGGTGCGGTGCATACAGGGGGATCGGTAGTCGCGTTTTAGTGTGCGACTGAAGTCGCACATGCAAGGCACCCACCGACGCCCCACGCGACCAAGGAAACTGCTACCGCAAGAACACTCTGTGCGCTGGCAGACGGAGCAAAAACACCGCGCGTCGTATACCAAGCAGTCTCTGCAGTGGGCGGCGCGCGGCGTATGGCGCGCGGTTAAGCCAGGCCATGGAGCGGCATGTCCGAGGCGCGAGGTCTGCCGTGACACCCATGACGGCAGATCCACTACCCGCGATGAAGACAAGCCCATGACGCGCAACAGTACTTTCGGCGAGGCGGCCCAAGCCGTGAAGCGGCTCTTGTCGCGCTGGCGTCGCCACGTGACCGGCGGGCGCTCCGACGACCAGCAGCCACCGCTGCGCGCTGAACTGTTTAATGCCGAGCAGATGGAACAGCACGGCCAGCATCTTGCGCGCAGTCACGTGCTGGATGGTGCCGGTACGCCGGGGCAACTGCTGGTGCGCCTGGTGAGCAATGAACTGGTGCTCAGCGACACCTGTGCGCTGCTCATGACCGCGGTCAAGGCGCGGCTGCCGGTGGCACCGGCAGGCGAATGGCTGCTCGACAATTTCTATCTCATTGAAGAGCAGATTCGTACCGCGCGCAGTCATCTGCCGAAAGCCTACAGCCGTGAACTGCCGAGCCTCGCGCAGGGCCCGTCACGGGGTCTGCCGCGGGTCTATGATCTGGCGCTCGAAGCGATATCGCACGGCGATGGCCGTGTCGATGGCGAAGCGCTGCATCGTTTCGTGGCGGCCTATCAGACCATCACCCCGTTGACGCTCGGCGAATTGTGGGCGATCCCCATCATGCTGCGTCTCGCTTTGCTGGAGAATCTGCGTCGCGTTGCGTCGCGCATCACTGCCGCGCGGCTGGAGGTCAATCAGGCCCATCACTGGGCCAGCGAGATGCTGGAGGTCGCGGAACGCGATCCGAAAAGCCTGATCCTCGTGATCGCCGACATGGCGCGTTCCGAGCCGCACCTTACTGGCGCTTTTGTCGCTGAACTGGCGCGCCATCTGCAGGGCCATGGTCCGGCCCTGGCGCTGGGCCTGAACTGGGTCGAGCAGCGCCTCGCCGAAGCGAGTCTCAGCATCGAACGGATGGTGCAGTCGGAGAATCAGCAACAAGCCGCCGATCAGGTTTCGATCAGTCGCAGCATCGGCAGTCTGCGCTTCCTCGGCGCGATGGACTGGCGCAGTTTTGTCGAAGCCCGCAGCCTCGCTGAACAGGTCTTGCGCAGCGATCCGGAAGGCTTCTATGCGGCGATGGATTTCGCCACTCGCGACCGCTACCGACATGTCATCGAACGGTTGTCGCGCGGTTCGTCGCGCGACCAAATCGCGGTCGCAACTGAAGCATTGGCACTGGCGCAACGGGGCACCGCCGAAGCGCCCGATGAACCGCATCGTGGCCATCTCGGTTTCTATCTCATCGACGCCGGGCGCGCGAGCCTGGAAAGTCTGCTCGGCTACCGCGTCACTCCATTTGCGCAGCTGCGGCGTGCGCTGGCGCGTCAGGCGCTGGCGGTGATGTTGGGCGCTGCTTTGCTGCTGACACTGATGATCGCTGCCGTGCTGGTTATGCACGCCGCGCGTGGCGGTGTGCAGGGCGGCGCCCTGTGGCTGCTGGCAGCCCTGGCCGTGCTCGGCGCCAGTCAGTTCGCCTCGGCGATGGTCAACTGGTTCGTGACCCTGATAGCCGAACCCCGCCCGCTGCCGCGCATGGACTATTCCGACGGCATTCCGCCGGCAATGCGCACGCTGGTGGTGATGCCGACCATGCTGGTCGAGATTACCGCTATCGACAGCCTGCTCGACAAGCTCGAAGTGCATTTTCTCGGTAATCGCGATGCGCATCTGCATTTCGCGCTGTTGACCGACCTTGCCGATGCCGCAAGTGCTGTGATGGACGGTGACGATGCGCTGTTGCGACGTGCGCGCAACGGCATCGAGGCCTTGAATCACAAGTATCCCAGCGCCGATGGTGAGCGCTTTTTTCTGCTGCATCGCGCGCGCCAGTGGAATGCCGGCGAGGCGGTGTGGATGGGTCTTGAGCGCAAACGCGGCAAACTCGCCGATTTGAATGCGCTGCTGCACAGCGGCGACCAGCAGGGTTTTTTGTTGCTGGTGGGCGACATCATTGCACTGGCGCCGATACGTTATGTGATCACGCTCGATACTGACACCGAGTTGCCGCGTGATGCCGCGCGGGCGATGGTTGGTGCGCTGGCCCATCCGCTCAATCGGGCGCGTTTTGATGCAGGGCCAGGTCGTGTGGTGGGCGGGTATGGCATTTTGCAGCCACGCATGGCGGCCACGCTGGCGGCGAGCAATCGTTCATTCTTTGCCGCGTTGTGCAGTAGCGAACCGGGCATCGACCCTTATACCCGCGCTGCTTCCGACGTCTATCAGGACTTGTTCGGCGAAGGTTCTTTCATCGGCAAAGGAATCTACGACGTCGCAGCCTTTGAGCGCGCACTGGGCAATCGATTACCGCACAACCGCATCCTCAGCCACGATCTCCTGGAAGGCTGTTACGCACGCTCGGGATTATTGAACGACGTCCATCTTTACGAGGAATATCCGCACAGCTATGGCGAGGATGTACGGCGGCAGCACCGCTGGATTCGTGGCGATTGGCAGATTGCCCGTTGGCTGTTGCCATCGGTGCCCGGCGCCGACGGGCAAGCCCAGGCCAATCCCTTGTCGATGCTGTCGCGCTGGAAGATAGCCGACAATCTGCGCCGCCATCTCGCCCTC
>CAMCBY010000230.1 GCA_945873015.1 Klebsiella pneumoniae | reverse complement strand
TCAACCCTGCTCGGTGTGCCGTTTTCGTTCAGCCCCGGCGTCGAAAACGGCAAGGCGCAGGTGCATGTGGCGCGGCTCGGTCTGCAATGGCAGCAGCGCTACAGTCACGACTCACTGGTAGCACGCGCGGTGTGGTCGGCCGGCATCGGTGCGTTCGGCGCCACCGTGCACGGCGATACGTTGCCCGACTCACAATTTCATAGTGCTTATCTGTCGCTGCAGTGGCTGCACACCTTCGGCCCGCGTGCCGGCTCGTTGTATGCCCGCGGTGAAGCCCAGATCAGCAACGATGGATTATTGCCGCTGGAAAAATTCTCGGTCGGCGGCGTCAATTCGGTGCGCGGTTATCGCCGCTCGCGTTATGTGCGCGATGAAGGCTGGTCGGCAAGCGTCGAATACCGCCTGCCGCTGACCCGTTTAGCGGTGCCGGGGCTGAGTCGGCGTGGCAACGATGGCCAGCTCGCGCTGGTATTGTTCGTCGACGCCGGCCGTGCCTGGAATCACGGCCAGGACAGCCTCGATCAGCTGGATAAACCCACCACCCTGCTCGCCGCCGGCCCCGGCCTGCGCTTGGATCTCGCACCTCGCACCCACGCCGAAATCGTGTGGGGTGGCGTGCGTCGGCGTGTCGCCGATACCGGTGGCGACCTGCAGGACGAAGGTCTGCATTTTATGTTCAATGCGCAGCAGAGTTTCTGATGCGCACTACGGTTCTGTAGGTGCGAATAAATTGGCACCTACAGGGCCGGCGTTGGTTCAGCGCGCGAGATTGAGGCCGGGCTCGCTGAGCGTGTAATCGTCGGGCACACGGAACAGAGTCGGGTCCGGCGCGCTGCGTGCAATGTCGTGCAGGCGATAACGGGTCTGGCCGACGCGCGGGTCGCGATGCTCGCTCAGCATCACCACATTCAGATCGGGGCTGTACCACTGCTCGGTGACGATTTCGATCGGAGCGCGATTGCCAATCGCGGCGGCCGGAATCGTGACCGTGGTGCGCGTGCCATTCACGCGCACGCCTTCGATGCTCTTCTCGCCCAGACTGACGCTGTGGGGGTCCCCCGGAAACGGCAGTTTGATCGGCGTGTCGGCAGAAAAATTCGCGGCCGCGGCTGGATGCAGCGCGGCATCCAGCGGCAGCGGTTTGTCAGCCGCCAGCGGTGACGGCAGCGTGACATCGAAACTGCTGGTGCTGCCGGCTGCACCTGGCTGCAGATCCTGCGCGAAAGCCACCTGCGCGGAGCGCTGTACGGCCTGCGGCAGACGCTGCGCGACGCGCCGCTCGGGGTCGAGGGTAAAACTTAAACCCGCGACCGGATCGGCGACCAACACACTGTGCTGGATCACGCCACCGATGCCGAGTTCGTCATCGCGGCGGGTACGCCCCTCGGCGTCACGGAACACACGCGAATGATGCTCGACGGTGATGCTGTTGCCATCGATCAGCGGCTGCAGCACTTCCACCGTCAGACGCGCCGAATAGGGCTTGCCGGCGATGACTTCGGCAGGGCCAGTCATTTCGAACTGCATAAAACTCATGGTGTCGCCGCCGGCCAGCGGCAGCGGCGGCGGTGCTGCCATCATCATGGTGGGCTCGGCCATCCTCTCGGCGCCAAAAGACATCGCGTCCTGCGCCATGATCGATGGCGCGACGCACACCGCGGCGAGGGCCAGGGGATACAGTGATTTCATGATTTTTATACTCCTCAACTCAGCAGCGCCGGTCACTGCACAAAACGCAGCGCGGTGACCATGCCGCCGTTATCGACCACCAGATCGGCGGTGATCGGGTCGGTTGCACGACGCGGGTTATAGGGCAGCCCGAACACCGCCAAGGTCGAACGCGGCACCCGCACCCGCACCACGCCGCGTGCGCCGGCGACCGCCGCTGCGGTCATATAGACCGGATAGAACGGCGTGGCAATTTCGGGATGGCTGAGCGCCGCCAACGGTGCTGGCGCCAGCGCCGCGCCGTCACGCATGGCATGCACCAGCACCATGCCCAGCAACCCCAATACCGAGGCGGCCACCGCGCTGCTGCTGAGCCAGCGGCTCCAGCGCGAACGCACACGCAGCGCGCGGCGCGTATCAAGTTGTATTACCGGTGTCGGCTGGCTGGCGCGCACGCGCGCCAGCAGCGCCTGCTCAACCTGCGGTGGCGCACTCAGCGTGCTCAAGGTGGCGCTTAAGTCGCGCAATCCCGCCGTCAGGCGTCGCTCGGCCTGCAGCCGCGTGCGACACCGTTCACAGCGCGCCAGATGGGCACGGCCGTCGGCACCGCTATCGATGCGGCCGGCGGCAATATCGACCACCAGCCATTCAAACTGCGCGCAGTTCATAACTCTCACCTCTGTCACTGACGGTGCTCGGCGCCGGGCTCACGCCCATTGCCGCGCTGAGCGCCTTGCGTGCGCGGTTGAGCCGCGAACGCACCGTGCCTATCGGCACTTCAAGAATGCGGGCGGCTTCCAGGTAATCCAGTTCTTCGAGCTCGCACAGGATCATGACCTCGCGGTAATAGGACGGCAGCGCCAGGATGGCGGCACGCAAGCCCCCATACTGCTGCGCGCGGCTGACCAGCATCGACGGTTCGGCATGTTCGATGAGGGTCTCGCCCAGCGGACCGTCATCTTCGTCGGGCAGGGCCTCGAAGCGCTGCGCGTCGCGCCAGTGGCGACGCAGCAGATTGCGCGCCATACCGAGCAGATAACCACGCAGTTCACCTTGTGCGGGATCGAAACTGTGGTTATCAATCAGATGCATGAACACTTCCTGGGTGATATCGGCAGCCACGCCCTCAGCGCCGCTATAAACGCTCGCGAAGCGATACACCCGCTGCTGGTGACGCTGATACAGCACGCCGAATGCCTCGCCGTCGCCGCGTTGCATGCGTTGGAGCAGTTCGGCATCGGTCAGGGCCATGGACACGGGAGATCGCGCGGAATGTTGAAAGCTATTGCAGCGGGCAGCGGGCAAAGTTCCCGCCGGCGCTCAAGTGTGCCACGAGCGGGCCAGTTACTCGCATGGGGAATGTATATCGACACAACCTTTGACGCCCGCCGGGATTTCGCATACATGTCCCCTTCCCTGACTTTGAGGACACCACCGTGCCGGATTTGCTGGTAGAGATTAAAGATTCCATCGCCACCCTGACCTTCAACCGCCCCGAGGCGCGTAACGCACTCAGCCTGGAACTGCGCGCCATGCTGCGCGAGAGCCTGCAGGCCATCGAGTACGACCCGGCGGTGCGCTGCGTGGTGCTGCAGGGTGCTGGCGACAACTTCATGGCCGGCGGCGACGTCAAGAGCATGGCGACCAAGCTCGATCAGCCAACGGACAAGCTGCGCGCGGAATTCATGAACCGCATCCACGATCTGCACCCGATCATGTACACCATGCGGCGCATGGGCAAGCCGATCATCGCCAGCGTGGCGGGCGCCGCCGCCGGCGCCGGCGTCAGCATGGCGTTGGCGGCCGACCTGGTGATCGCCGCCGACAATGCCTTCTTCACCCTCGCCTACTGCCATATCGGCACCAGCCCGGATGGCTCGGCAAGTTTCCATCTGCCGCGCGCGGTGGGTATGAAAAAGGCCATGGAAATCGCACTGCTCGGCGAGCGCTTCGGCGCGCAGGCCGCTGCCGACATGGGCATGATCAATTTTGTGGTGCCGGCCGCCGAGCTCGCCGCCGAGACCAGCAAACTCGCGCAGCGTCTGGCCAAGGGCCCGACCCATGTCTATGGCAATACCAAACGCCTGTTGTACAGCTCGCTCGAAAACGAATTCGAGGCGCAGTTGCAACTCGAAGCCGAGACTTTCGCCGACTGCGCCATCCGCAGTGACTTCCGTGAGGGTGTGACGGCCTTCATGGAGAAACGCAAGACGCGTTTCACCGGCCAGTAAGCAGCACAGCGAGGTCGCCCACGCGGGCGGCCTCGGCTGGGTCTAGTGCGCTGGCTCAGAGCCTGCGCACATCCGGTGCTTCGCCGGTCGAGCCGCGCGTGATGCCAACCACACCGGCGCCACGTCCCGAATTCTGTTTGAAACGTTTCGACAGCTCCGGCCCGGCAGCGGTGAGGCCACCGTCCACTACCAGCGACTCACCGGTCACGAAGCGCGCATCATCGGTCGCAAGGAACAGCGCCGCGCCGGCGATATGATCGCCCACCCCCATCTCCGGCCACGGCTGGCCGGTGGCGAACAGGTGCTCGTATTTGTCGGCTTTGCCGCCGTGCGCGAGCGGCGTGAAGATAAGTCCCGGCAGAATGGCATTGACCCGGATGAGTTCGGGCGCGAGCTCAACCGCGACGGCCTTGGTCAGACTAATGACTGCGGCCTTGGCCGACGAATAAATGCTCGGGCCGGCATCACCCGACAGCCCCGCAATCGATGCGGTGTTGATGATGCAACCGCCACCGCCCTGTTTCAGAAAAATCCGCGCGGCGTGTTTCATGCCGAGAAACACGCTCTTGGTCAGCACGTCATAGGTGTAGTCAAACGCCTCCACGGTGATCTCGGTAATCGGGCCGATGGCGCCGCCAACTCCGGCATTGTTGAACAGGATGTCGAGCCGCCCGAAATTGTCGAGCGCGCATTTCAGCATCGCTTCGATGTCTGCTTCCTTGGCGACATCGGTCTTGATAAAACGCGCCTGCGCGGCGTGGCCCTGCGCTGCAGCGAGTTCCATGGTCTCGGCGCCGGTCTGCGCGTTGTAATCGGCGATGACGACATTGGCACCCTCGGCGAGGAAACGCAGGACGGTCGCGCGTCCCATACCACTCGCGCCGCCGGTAATGACGGCGGTCTTGCCTTGTAATCTCATGCTGGCTCCCCTGAAAAATCTGGCTGAAAGTGCGCCTTGCGTGTGAGCAGAGCGCCCCGGACAATCGAGTGAACGAGCATACAACGCGAGGTAGGGATATGGCAGGCATGCGCCTGGGTATGATTGGACTTGGGGCCTTGGGTGGCGCAATCGCGACACGCATCCTCAACGCCGGGCATGACCTCAACATCTGGGGACGCCACACCGCCAGACTTGCGCCGTGGCGCGACGCCGGCGCCACAGTAATGACCTCGCCCGCCGCGCTCGCCGCCGAGTGTGACTGCGTCATCCTGTGTGTCACCGATACCGCCGCGGTCGAGGAAGTGGTGTTTGGTGCCGATGGTGTCGCGAGCATCGCCTGCAGCGACGGTGTGCTGCTCGATCATTCGACCATTCATCCGCTCGCGACACGCACATTCGCCGCGCGCCTCACTGAACGTTGTGGCCGCCACTGGCTGGATGCACCGGTCAGTGGTGGTGTTGTCGGCGCGCGCGAGGGACGCCTGGTGGTGATGGCCGGTGGCGATGGTGCGGTGCTCGCGCGTGTGCAATCTGTGCTCGCGAGCTACAGCCAGCGTGTGACCTTGATGGGCGGCCACGGCGCCGGTCAGGCAACCAAGATTGCCAACCAGATGATGATAGGCGGCAACATCGCGGTCGCCGCTGAAGCGCTTAATTACGCCGCCAACTTCGGCGTCGCCGCCGCACAACTGCCCGACGCGCTGGCGGGCGGCTGGGCCGATTCCGCCGTTTTGCAGCACCATGCGCGACGTATGGCCGCCGCCGATTACATCGGCGAAGTCAACGCCACCATCATGGTCAAAGACATCGACATCGCGTGCGATCTCGGTCGCGAGACTTTGTCACCGATGCCGGTCACCGCACTGGTACAGCAGATGTACCGCCAACTGATTGCCCAGGGCGATGCCGACAAGGGCCAGAGCGGCTTGATGTGGTTATACAAACAGAGCGCGCTGGACGACGAACGCTGAACAGGCGCTATGATGCCAAACCGAACTTACCTGAGGAGAAGCCGACATGCCCGCACTTGAAACCGCCCAGGCCTTCATGGCCAGTTGGGCAAAACCGAACAATCTCGAAGCCTCGTTCACTCAATACTTCGCGCCGGACTGCCTGTACGAAAACGTCGGTCTGTCCAAGACCAAGGGCCCTGCCGAAGCACTGGCGTTTTTTGCCGCCTTCAGCGCGCAATGCCCGTTCGTATGTATCACGATGGACATCCTCGCGATTGCCGCGGTCGGTGATACGGTGCTGACCGAACGCATCGATTATCTCAACGACGCGAGTGGCAAGACCTTGCTGACCATTCCGCTCATGGGTGTGATGAAAGTGCGGGACGGCAAGATTTACGAGTGGCGCGATTATTTTGATACCGCGCCGTTCATGCGCTGACGCGCTCTTCCGCAGGTGCGAATTCATTCGCACCTTCAGCGAAGATTTGCAGCGACCGATTGCAACTGAATGTCAGGCTGAAGCCTGACCCACAAGGAACATTCCAGGCATCATTGTGGGTCAGACTTCAGTCTGACATTCAACATTCGACAGCCGGTTTGAATGTGCGAATGAATTCGCACCTACGGGGAGGCCGAGCGGGAATTTACAGCGCCGCCAGTACCGGCGCGATGGCTTCGAGGCTGGCGGGGGTGCAGGGTTCGATGACCATGCTCAGGGTGTCGACGCCCTGCTCTTTGTACTGGGCGCACGCATCGATCAATTGTTGGGTCGAGCCGCGCAGCGGCAAGGCACCCGGCAACGGATAGTTGTCCGCGAAACACACACCGACCGTGACGTTGCAGCTGAGCGTCGCCGGATCACGACCATGTTTTTCACAGGCCGCACGTACGCCAGCCCATGCATCGATATAACTTGCTACGCGGCTGTCACTGAACGGCAGCATGCAGTTCCATTGATCGGCGTATTCGGCCACCAGCCGCAACATGCGCGGCCCACCGCGTAACAAACCAATCATGATGGG
>CAMCBY010000229.1 GCA_945873015.1 Klebsiella pneumoniae | reverse complement strand
GCATCATCGCGCTGGTGGCCGCGAGCTGCATGCTCATCGCGGCAAGATTCATGTTGCGCGATCCGGAATCGGTCGGGTTGTGGCCCGATGGCGACCGCGAAGCACCGCCCGTCACTAAACTCGGGCCGGGCAAAACCTTGGGTGAGGTGTGCTGGAGCGAGCCCTTCCTGTTGCTGATTGCGATTTATTTCATGACCTGGGTGCCGGTGTTCGTGCCGTTCGTGCACGCCGCCGCGTTTGCCGAGGATCTCGGGTTCAGCAAGGTCGAGGCTGCGTCGGTGATCAGCGCTATCGGCATCGGTGGGGTGGTTGGCCGGCTGTCTTCCGGGGTGGTGTCTGACTGGTTTGGACGCATGCCGGCCTTGCTTGGCGTGTTTTTGCTGCAGGCAGTGTCGTTTGTATTGTTCGCCTGGGCCGAAAGTCTCGCCGCGCTGTGGGCGGCGGCGGCCCTGTTTGGTTTTTCCTACGGCGGCGGCGTGACGCTGTTGCCGCCGCTGTGTGGCGATCTTTTCGGGCGCGCCCACGTCGCCGCCATCGTCGGCATGATTTTCGCGGTCGCCGGCGCGCCAGCGGCCATCGGGCCCTATGCGGCCGGCTGGCTGTTTGATGTGACCGGCAGCTACAGCGCGTCGTTCATGAGTTCCGCCGCGTTGAATGTGCTCGCGCTGCTGCTGACCGCCGTTCTCGCATGGCGCAGCCGACACCGCGCTGTGTGACACGCAATGCGCCTGCGCTCATGCCAAAGCGCAGGCGAGAGTGACAAGATAAGCAACCGAATAAACCATCGACGTGTCCGCACCGGCGAGCAGCGGCGACCGTCACTATCAGCGGGCCAGGTTGTCGCCGCCTGCTCAAGGAGTTTTCATGTCCGTGCATGCGCGTGCCGGCCTCAGTGCCAGGCCCGAGGATCTGGTGAATCTCACACAACTGCTGGCTGCTTATAGCGACCTGACGCCCGATGCCGGCGTGCGCGAACAGCGCGTTGCGTTCGGCACCTCCGGCCACCGTGGTTCAGCCGTGAAAGTGAGCTTCAACAGTGCCCATGTGCTGGCGGTGGTGCAGGCGGTGTGTGAATACCGTGCCGCGCAGGGCACCAGCGGGCCGCTTTATCTTGGCCGCGATACCCATGCGTTGTCTGAACCGGCGTGGCGCGACGCGTTGGAAGTGCTGGCCGGCAACGGCGTCATCACCATGCTGGATGCGCGCGATGGTTATACGCCGACGCCCGCCATCTCCCACGCCATACTCTGTTACAACCGCGGCCGCAGCAGTGGCCGTGCCGATGGCATCGTGATCACGCCGTCACATAATCCGCCGCAGGACGGTGGCATCAAATACAACCCGCCGGAAGGCGGACCGGCCGATACCGACATCACCAAGTGGATAGAGAACCGCGCCAACGATCTGCTGGCCGCGCACCTCGCGGGCGTCAAACGGATGCCGCTGGCGCAGGCGCTGCGCGCCGACACCACCTACCGTCACGATTTTATCGAGCACTATGTGGCCGATCTTGGCGCGGTGATCGATATGCCGCGTATCCGCGCCGCGGGTCTGCGTATCGGCATCGACCCGCTGGGTGGCTCGGCGGTCGATTATTGGGCGCCTATTGCCGAGCGTTACGGGCTCGATATCACGGTGGTCAATCCCACGGTCGATGGCCGCTTCGCCTTCATGCCGCTCGACTGGGATGGCAAGATTCGTATGGATTGTTCATCGCCCTATGCGATGGCCAAACTCATCGCGATGAAAGACGACTACGATCTGGCCTGCGGTAACGACGCCGACTGCGACAGACATGGCATTGTCACGCGCAGTGTCGGGCTCATGAATCCCAATCACTATCTGGCGGTCGCCATTGATTATCTGTTCGCGGCACGGCCTGGCTGGCGCGCCGATGCCGGAGTCGGCAAGACCCTGGTCAGCAGCAGTCTCATCGACCGCGTCGCCAAACGTCTCGGCCGGCCGCTGGTCGAAGTGCCGGTTGGCTTCAAGTATTTCGTCGCAGGTTTGATGTCGGGCGAGCTCGGTTTTGGCGGTGAGGAAAGCGCGGGCGCGTCTTTCCTGCGGCACAGCGGCGAAGTGTGGTGTACCGACAAGGATGGCGTGATCATGGACTTGCTCGCTGCCGAGATCATGGCGGCGCGTGGTCGCGACCCGGGTGAGTGTTACCGTGATCTGGTGGCGGCACTCGGCGAGCCGGTGTACGCGCGTATCGATGCGGCGGCGACCCCTGCCGAGAAAGCTATCCTCGCCAAACTCAGCCCCAGCGCCTTGCGCGCCAGCACCCTGGCCGGCGATGCCATCACTGCCACCTTGACCCACGCGCCCGGCAACGGCGCTGCCATTGGCGGTTTGAAAGTGACGACCGAACACGGTTGGTTTGCGGCGCGCCCGTCGGGCACCGAGGATGTCTACAAACTCTATGCAGAAAGTTTCCGTGGCGCCGAACATCTGCGCCGCATTCAGGATGAAGGCCAGGCCTTGATCAAATCCGCCCTGGCGGCGGCCTAGGCACGGCCGCAATGAGCATGCGATTGGCAGGTAAACGCGCGGTCGTGACCGGTGCCAGCAGTGGCATCGGTCGTGCGGTGGCGCTCGCCTTTGCGCGCGAGGGCGCGCTTGTGGTGGTGAATTACGCGCAGTCGGCACAAGGGGCGGCGGCGGTGGTGGCCGAGATTGAAGCGGGTGGTGGACGTGCCCATGCTTTGCAGGCAGATATTGCGCAAGCCGAGGCGGTCGAAAACCTCGTTGATGAAGCTGAGCGTGTGCTCGGCGGTATCGACATCTGGGCCAATATCGCCGGCGCCGACATCCTGACCGGTGCAAGTGCCAAAGCCAGTGATGTGGTCAAACTCGGCCGCCTCATCGACGTCGATTTGCGCGGCACCATGCTATGTGCGTGGGCGGTCGCGCCGCGCATGCAGGCGCAGGGCCACGGCGTCATCCTCAACATGTCGTGGGATCTCGCCTTGCGTGGCATGGCCGAGCGCCACCCGGAAATGTTCGCTGCGACCAAGGCCGGCGTGACCGGCTTTACGCGTTCGTTTGCACGCAGCGTGGCGCCGCTGGTGAGAGTCAATGAAGTGGCGCCGGGCTGGATAGCAACCGCTTTTGCCGAGACCGCGATGGCACCCGCCTATCGCGATAATGTCATCGCCCAGACCCCGCTCGCGCGTTTCGGCAAACCCGAAGACGTGGCGGCCGCGGCACTGTTTTTATGTTCGGATGACGCGGCGTTTATTACCGGCCAGACCTTGAAAGTGAATGGCGGCTTGAGCAGTTAGCGTGGCGGCGACTTTGTCCGCAGCTGCGCATTCATTGGGTGTAGGTCTGAAACTGATATTACGAATCAAACGCTTGGTAGTCTTGAGCTGAATTCAGGTAACACACTGGGTTGGTGAGTAGCCGGTAGCGGTATTGAGTGCACTATCGCATCGGCGGGTCGTCCAGAACATTGTGGGTCAGACTTCAGTCTGACACTGTCGAGACGGCTTGGCGCCAGCCATCGCGGACGAATGTCAGACTGAAGTCTGACCCACAGAACATCAAATGCCGAGTCTCTGTTTGAGACCTACACCCAATTTATTCGCACATTCATTCACTCATTCACGTCGCGCGCGAGGCGAATGCCGGTGAACGGCCAGCGCTGGTGAGCATAGAAAAAATTCCGGTAAGTGGCGCGCGCATGGCCTGCCGGTGTCGCGCAGCAACTGCCTTTCAGCACCATCTGGTTGCTCATGAACTTGCCGTTGTATTCGCCGACCGCGCCGGGCGGAGCCTGGAAGCCGGGATAGGGCAGGTAGGCCGAGCGCGTCCATTGCCACACGGCGCCGAACAGGTCGTCGAAGTGCGCGCCACTCACGCTCGCGCGTGGATGCAGATGATCAGCTTCGTTGTCCGCTTCCCGCATCTTTCCATGCCGCGCAGCCGCTTCCCACTCGAATTCGGTCGGCAGTCGTGCCGCCGCCCATTGCGCATAGGCGTCCGCTTCGTAGTGACTGACATGACAGACCGGCGCGTCGAGTTTTAAGGGCTGTAAGCCATGCAGGGTGAACTCGAACCACGCGCCATCCATCTCACGCCAGTAGAGTGGCGCACACCAGGCGTCGCGCTGGCGCGTTGCCCAGCCGTCGGCTAACCACAGCGAGGCTTGCTGGTAACCACCGTCGCGTATGAAGTCGAGATACTCGCCGTTGCTGACCAGCCGCGAGGCGACAGCATGCGTCGACAGCCAGGCCGGGTGGCGCGGCGTTTCATTGTCGAAGTGAAAACCCGCGCCGTCGTGGCCAATGTCATACAAACCTGCAGCCCGATTGTGCCAACGCATGGGGCTGGCCATATCTTTTGCCGAACTGGCGTCGTTCCAGTAGGCCGGTGCGAGCGGGTTCAGTGACAACAGGTATTTGATATCCATCAACAGCAATTCCTGGTGTTGCTGTTCATGGTGGAGGCCGAGTTCGATAGTGGCGCGGGTGCTGGCATCGGCGCTGGTCAACAGCACTTCCATACGTGCATCGACGTCGGCTCGATAGGCCAGCACCTGATCGAGCGAGGGGCGTGTGAGCAGCCCGCGTTCGGCGCGCGGAAACTGTTTGCCGATGCCGTTGTAATAGGAATTGAACAGCTCACGAAAGGCCGGATGAAAGGGCCGGAACGGCGCCTCGCGCGACTCCAGCACAAACGTCTCGAAGAACCAGGTGACATGCGCGAGGTGCCATTTGGCCGGACTGGTATCGGGCATGGCCTGCACGCAGGCGTCTTCAGCCGATAGCGGCGCGACCAGCTGCAGTGAGCGCGCACGCACACGGCGGAAATGCGTGGCGAGCGTCTCGGCGTGGCGCTCATTGTCCGGTGCGTGGGCGTTGTTTGCCATGATCGCCGCCTTATTCATTGCGCCCGTCCGGCAGTTGGAACTCGAAACGGCTGTCGCCACTGGCATTCGCGTCAGCATCGTAACGCCGCTCATGGAAACTGACATGGCCGCCATCACTGATGGTCAGCACGCTCGAGCAGCGTGTGCCATAGCCCGGTCCTTCAATAAAAATCGACGACAACCAGCTTTCGCGTTCATGACCGATGCCGGTATCGGGCAGGTGCTCGTCGTCGGCGCGCACGTTATCGCGCAATACATCGAGCAGGGCGGGCAGCGGATTCGCGCTGTGGCTGTTCATCACCCGTGTAAACGACTGACGCAATCTCTCGGTCTTGGGCCACGCAGTGTCGAGTTGTGCATTGCTCAAGGTATGTACGCCATGCTCCAAAGTGCGCGGCGCACTGACCTGATTGGACAACCACGACAGACTCTCGCCATCGAAGGCGAGCAGATTGAAGCCGTCATAATCCCGCGCCTGCGCCATGAGCTGCGCGGCATGGCGCGGTGCGTCGTCGCTGCCGAGCAGAAAGTCGGTGACGATGAGACCGCGCGAGCGCGGACCGCGCTTCAGCGGTTGGCCGCTGCGCACATTGGTGACGGTCGCGAAGCGGCCGTTGAGACTCAAACCCAGCCAGGTACCGCCGCTTTCCAGATCGCGGCCGGCGAGAATCTGCGCTTGGTCTTGCCAATGGGCGGCGGCGGCGGTGGGGCGGGCGTGATATTCGTCGCGATTTGCCGCCACCACCAGCCGATAGCCTGGACAGGCGCGGTGCGCTATGAGAACCAGGCACATGTATCAGCCCTGCCCGTAGTTGTTGTATTGGGCGGCCAGGAATTCGAGCTCTGCGCTGCTCGAGACACGGTCGAGGATGAGATTGCGATGCGGAAAGCGCCCGAAGCGCGAGACGATGTCGTGATGGTCGCGGCTCCAGTGCAGTGCGTCGGCGGTGTAGTCCCTGAGGTGGGGCGGTGCTTCATCATGCAGCTGCTCGAAGCAGCGCAGCGACATCACCTGCGCGTCGCGATCTTCGGCGTGTTCAAACGGCAGATATAAAAAGCTGCGTTCGACAATACTGAGCTGGCGGTCGAGGCCCTGCGCAATGGCGTCACGTGCGAGGGCCAGGGCATACGGGTCAAGCGCAAACGCGCGTGGCGTGCCGCGATAGATGTTGCGCGGGAACTGATCGCAGATTACGACCAGTGCCAAACTGCCGGCAGCGCTCAGTGGCCACGCTTTGAGTTCGTCGCTCTGAGCGGATTCGACCAAGGCGGCGAAGCGCCGCCGAATATCTTCGTCAAAGGCCGGGTCGCTGGTGAACCAGACACGGTTACGTTCCTGCACGGCTGCAGCGTCATCGCCGGCATCGGCGAACCAGAACGCCAGCACCGCTTCAGGCGTGTGATCCTGCGAGTCCAATCAGTAATGCACCAGCGAGTGCACGCGGCAATCACCGAGTGCGGCGCGACCGCCGAGGAAGTCGAGTTCGACGACGAAGGCGCAGCCGGCTACTTTGGCGCCGGCACGTCGCGCAAGTTCAAGACTGGCAGCGGCGGTGCCGCCGGTCGCTATCAGGTCATCGACCAGCAAGACGGTATCGGCCGGGCCGATCGCGTCATCATGCATATGCAACTCGGCGCTGCCGTATTCGAGATCGTATTTCACTGAGCTCGTGGCAGCCGGCAACTTGCCGGGTTTTCGCAGCGGCACGAAGCCGACACCGAGTTCGTTGGCGGCCAGCGCACCGAACACAAAACCACGCGCCTCCATGCCGAGCACCGCCGTGATGCCGGCATCGCGGAATGGCTTGACCAGTTCGCGACAGGCGTAGGACAGCGCCGCGTGATTACGCAGCAGCGGCGTCAGATCCTTGAACAGGATGCCCGGCTTGGGGAAATCCGCCACATCGCGGATGTGTTGAATGATGGTTTGCATGAACGAAGCGCCTGTTAGGTC
>CAMCBY010000228.1 GCA_945873015.1 Klebsiella pneumoniae | reverse complement strand
GTGAGACGAAGGCCGTCGCGCCGCAGGCAAGCTTCCGCTTCTCCTATTTTATGGCCTGGCTCATCGCGATTCTGTTATTGATGATGGTCGGGCGCCTGGCCATCGCGGCAGTGCGCACCGGCGGTGAACTGGCGCTCTACGATATCGAGATAAAAAAACTGGCGCGCGCGGCAAAAGCAGAGAAATGAACTCGCTCCTTAAGGGAGCGATCTTCTGGCGCTGTGGGTCCGACTTCAGTCGGACGTTGTAATGGCCTCTCGCACCATCAGGCGCCGCGTCAGGCTGCAGCCTGACCCACGATAGGCAGACGCGCCATTCAACCGTGGTCGTCAACCGCCGGTGGCGTCTCGGTGCCGGCCTGGCGCACTTGCGGTGACTCGGGCATCACACATTCGGCAGCATCCAGCACCGCGCGCGAATACAGCTCACCGTAATAGTTCTTGGTGCCGGTGCGCATGACGGGCACCAGTCCAATCTTGTAGGACGCCTGCAGCAAACCCATGCCGTCCTTCAAACCATCACCCATCATGAGATCCATGCGGATATTGGCGTTCAGGACCTGATCGTACGGGCCCCACAGACGGGGTGCCGAGAACGGACCACCGCCCGCAAGCACATCAAGGATGACCGCGCCGCGATCGGCGTGATAACCAAGCGCGGCAAAACCATCGCCTTCGTAGTAGCTGAATTTCTGCTCGCCGCATTGGGTTGGCAGGGTGTAGTCATAACGGTCAACAAAGCTGCCCGCGTACTCATTCGGCATCTGGATACCGCGCGTGCGGACACGGTGTTTCTCGCCCTTGGCGCGCACCTCGTTGGCGATACCTAAAATCAATTCCACTGAGCCGTGGGGCTTGGAGACAAACCGTTTGCCCGCTTCGATGAGATAGGCGCGATCGCTGGTCACCCGTTCACCGATGACCTCGATGGTCGGCACCACGGTCACGTCCTGTTCGCGCAGTTCGCCTCCGTCAGCCTGCACGCCGGGGCTGAGCAGACCAGCGGCAAACAGCAATATCGGCGCCATACGACGGCGCTCGTCGCGGCAGCTCAGTTCGCGTTTGCGCCGGTCTTCCAGCAGGGCGAAGCCATGGCGGCGGGCATAGGCCTTGAGTTTGTCGAACATGGCGTGACTCTCCTGTTGGAGTCCACGTTTGTGTACCAGCGTCCGCACACCGTCGACGAAGCAGGGATGTACCGTGGTCAGATATTCCAGCGGTTTGCCGCGCAGTGCGCGACCGACTGTGGTGGTCCAGCTCGGCAGGGGTCCAGCCGCGATCCTTCGCTGCGATGAAGTGGATTCGACGGTAGAAACGGGACTGGCTTGCATGGGCGTGACTCCGGCCTTGGTCAGGCGCGCAAATTTTTAGTGCTTGCGCTGGTTCTGTCGGCCGCCATCAGCGAGGACTTTATGCGCGAGTTCACATTTCGTGACACGCGTGGAACAAAAGAAGAGCACCTGCGGGCGTCCGGCAGCCTGCCGGATGGCTGGAATCGTCGCGAGGGGGGTGTGGCACGGCACCGCGGCGGACTCGCCCCGGTCACGACCGGCGCTCAGGGCGGCGCGTTGCCGTCAGTCGCGCCGGGCGGCGTACGATTGTGTTCGATGGCGTTGCTCAACTCGCTGGAGGCGATATTGCCGTCGAGCATGGCCTTCTGCAGATGCTCGGCAGCGATGGTGCGTGACGCGACGCCTTGTTTGATGGATTCGGTGGTGAGGCTGCCGCTCGTGATCGCCTCTTTGACGTCGGCGCCGCGAAGTTTGCCGCTCGCGAGCCCGCGCTGCAGCTCGCGGTGGCTGATGGTGCCATCGCGCAGCGCCTCCTGCAGCTCGAGTTCATCGTCGTCATCCTCGTTGTGCATGTAACTGTCGACCAACAGCACACGTTCCGAATTGGATAGCCCACCCCAACGCCCAAGCAGTGCGCGGCGTTCCTCGATAGTGAGCCCCGGCAGCTCGCGCAGCACACGGCGCAGACGGATGCTGTGCGCTGACAGAGCCGCCTCGGCGGTAGACAAGGCGCGACGTCGGCGCGAAGGTTTGTAAGTCTGACTGGCACCTTCGGCCGCTTTTTCGGTCGTTGCTTTGCCCTTCACCGCTGCCGGCGGCTGACGCGCCTTGAGACTATGCATATCGGCGCGATCGAGCAGACTACGGCGCGTCGTCAGATCGAACTTCGCCCAGCGCGGCGCGTAGCCCACCAGAATGTACTGCTGTTCGCCGCTCAAGCTCGCCCAGTTGAGCGCAGCGTCGGCGGCCGAGGCCGGGCTCGCGTGCAGACAGGCCAGCAACACACCGCATGGCGCAAGTCGGCGCGACGCACGCCATAAGTGACGGAACAGGGGCTTCAGGTTTCCCATCGGGTGTCGTCGCCTGTGCGCATTTGTGTCTTCCAACTCACCAGCCATCAGCGGCCGCGTGGCGCGCGCCTGAAGCGTAGCTGCGTTGACCATCTTCGCAACGGGCGCATGTCATTCAACTATCTCGACCGGCGTACCGACAGCCACCGCCTCGAACAGGGCCACGATGTCGGCATTGCGCATGCGTATGCAGCCGCGCGACCCCGCTTGACCGAGCACGGTGCTGTCGGGTGTGCCGTGAATATAGATATAGCGTGCCTTGGTATCGCGCTCACCACCCGCGTTGTAACCATCATGGCGTCCGGCCAGCCACAGAATGCGGGTCAGGATCCAGTCGCGTCCCGGATGCTGCGCGGCGAGCGCGCTGTCGTAAATCTCGCCGGTCGGGCGGCGCGCCACGAAGACTGTGTTGGGCAGGCAGTCGGCGCCTATTTTCTCGGCAATTTCATGGGCGCCACGCGGCGTGCATTCGCTGTCCATGATTTCGCCTGCGCCGTTACGCGCGGTCGAGACTGCATAACAGTCGAGCTCGCGGCCATCGCCATAGGTACGTAACTGCTGGCGTGAGATATCTATCAGGATGTGGTCAATGGGTTTCATCGCGACTACTCACACGACGCACTTGTTTGAGCCCGTCGAAGCTGCCGTCGGCATCGATGACATAACCGTCAATATCATCGCGCAGCACCGCAGTTTGTGTTTCGAACCAGAGCGGGACATAGGCTGCATCGTACAACAGCCGGCGCGCGATGGCGTGATACAAGGGTGCGCGCTGCGCGCTGTCGCCGGCCGCTTCGGCAGCCTCCAGCAGGCGGTCGAGTTCCGGCTCGGCGTAATGTCCGCGATTCAAACCGGCCGGCGGCGGCGACGCGCTGTGAAACGCCTGACGATAGATGTCCGGCGATTTCAGCCCGACCCAGGACAGCCCATAGAGCTGGAAACGACCCGCGCCGACGTCGGCATAGAAAGTAGCGAAATCGAGGCTCTCGATGACGAGCTCGACACCCACCTCGGCCAACTCGGATTTCAGCAGAGTCGCGAGCCGCACCCGGAAGGCATCGGCGGAAGTCTTGTAATACAACCGCAGGCGTTTGTCGGCGTAACCCGCGTCGCGCAGAAGACGGCGCGCCAAGGCCGGATCGTAGGCCGGCACCGCGACATCGTCGGCGCTCGCCCAATGAGCAGGCGGCAACAGGCCGGCCGCCGCGTGCGCAAGGTCGCGAAACAGATAGTGCACGATGGCCTCGCGATCGATGGCGTGACTCACGGCCAAACGCACGCGGCGGTCGGCCAAGGCCGGCTCGCGCAGATTAAAACCAAGATAAGACACCGTGGTGCCGGCGTGTTCGACAACACGCAAAGCGCTGCGCGTCGCCAGCCAGCGGATGGTCTCCGGCGGCAGATTGCCCTGCGCGATGTCGAGTTCGCCGGCAATCAACTTCAAGGCACGCACCGTCGCGTCCTTCACCACCATGACGTTCACACGCGCGCCGTCGCTGCGGCGGCGCAGTCGCACATCGCCATCCGGGCGCCATGCATCGCGGGTGAAGGCGCCGCTCGCCACTTGCCACGCATCGCGTGGCTGGCGCGCATCGGCCTGCGCCATCACACCAACGGTCAAAGTAGCGGGGAACAAAGCATCGGCGGCAACTAACTCAAAGCGCATCGTATTGCCGGACAGTGCGTGGACGGCGGCGATGTTGCGCAAAGATTCACGCAGCGGCGAAGCCAGCGCCGGGTCGAGTACCGCGCGATAGGTCGCGACCACGTCCGCTGCCGTCAACGCGCGGCCATCACTGAAACGCGCGTCGTCGCGCAGCGTGAAGTCGTAGCAGGTCGGGGTCACACGCCGCCAGTGCGCGAGGCCCGGCTGCGGCTGCGCACTGCTATCGAACTCCACCAGCGCGGCATGCAGCAGACGCGACAGGCGTGCTGACATGGCATCGGTGGCATAGCGCGGGTCGAGGGTCAGCGGGGCGGTGGGAATGCCGATGTTTATCGCATCGTTGCGCGCCTGCCCACAGGCGCTGAGCAGCACGCCCAGCAGCGCACACAAAAGCACATGGCGCACGGCGCCACGCACATCACTCACTCGCGCACGAACAGCGACAGGGACTCGACGTGGGCGGTATTGGGGAACATGTCGAGTATGCCGGTCTCGACCAGGGTGAAGCCGTGACGCGCGACCAGCACGGCGGCGTCGCGCGCGAACGTGACCGGACTGCACGAGACATACACCAGCCGCTGGCATTGATCGAAACGCAGGCCTTCGATCAGCGTCAGCGCGCCAGCGCGTGGCGGGTCGAGCAGAATTTTGTCGGCGCTGGCGAGCGGCAGCGCACTCACCGCCGCCGGGTCTTCAAGATTGGCGACCGCGAACTCGACATTAGCAAGGCCATTACGCAGCGCATTGGCCTGCGCGCGCGCGACCAGTCCGGCCTCACCTTCGATGCCCAGCACCTGACCTGCGCGCCGCGCGATGGGCAGGGTGAAATTACCCACACCGCAGAACAGGTCGACCACCTTGTCCGCCGCATCGAGCTCGAGATGGGCGAGTGCGCGCGCCACCATCTGTGCATTGATATGCGCGTTGACCTGGGTGAAATCGGTCGGCAGAAAAGCGATGGTTTCGTTTTCGACCTGGTAGGTGAGGGTTGCCGGCGGCTGACCGTCCAGCGTCCTCACCGTGTCGTAACCGCCCGGCTGCAACAGCAGCGTAAAGCCACTTTGTTCTGCATAGCCGACCAGCGCGGCATGATCTTCCGCCGTCAGCGGCGCGAGATGACGCAGCACCAGCGCGACTTCGCTGTCGCCGACCGCGACTTCGATCTGCGGCAGCTTGTCGCGTATCGACAGCCCGTCGATGAGGGTGCGCAAGTGCGGGATCGCAGCGCTAACGCGCACATCGAGAATGTCGCATTGCCGGCATTCCGCCACGTAGGGTTTGGCGCGTTCGCGAAACCCCACCAGCACGCCGCCCTTCTTGGCTACATATTTGACCCCGAGCCGCGCCTTGCGTCGGTAGCCCCATTGCGGACTCAAGATGGGCGGCGCCACGCGGCGCGCTTCGAGCGCGCCCTGATGGCGCAGCAGTTCCAGCAACACGCCCTGCTTGTGTTCGAGTTGCAAGGCCTCGCTGGCATGTTGAAAGCTGCAGCCGCCACACACGCCGTAGTGCGGGCAAGGTGGTATGACCCGCGCGGCACTGGCGCGCGACACGGCTGCAGTTTCGGCCTCGTCGTAACGACCGTGCTTGCGCAGCACACGCGCGGTAACCAGTTCGCCCGCCAGCGCGCCATCGACAAATACGGTCTTGCCTTCGTGTCGCGCCACGCCGCGCCCCTCGTGGGAGAGGTTGTCGATGTCGAGGGACAGCAGTTGGGCGGGGCCGCGAGCAGCCTCGCGGCGGCGGCGATTACCCGCCATGCGGTGCATCCCAGGCGGCGAGGAAGGCGGCGAAATGTTCGGCGTCGTGGCTGCCGAGGAAGCTGCGCACACGCTGGAACTCTTCTGCCAGTGCGCTTGCGGTCAGATGACCGCGCATGAATTCGAATTTGAGATAGATGAGATAGGTATTCAGGACGTCGGTCTCGCAATAATCGCGGATGGCTTTCAGATGGCCGGCGCGGAACTGATTCCACACTTCGCTGCCGTGCATACCGAGCTTACCGGGAAAGCCGAGCATTATCGCCATCTGATCGAGGGGCACGGTGGCGCGCCCCTGATAACCGGCCAGCACATCCATCAAGTCGATATGCCGCCAGTGAAAACGGCCCAGGTAGTTGTTGTAACGGAAGCTACGGTCATCATCGCCGGTATCCCAGTAACGCGGCGCGGCGACCTCGTGCAACAGCGCGCGGTAATGCAATACCGGTAAATCAAAGCCACTGCCGTTCCATGACACCAGGGTCGGCGTGTAACGCTCGATGCCTTCAAAGAAGCGCCGAATCAATTCCGCCTCATCGGCTTCCTCGCTGCCGAGCGACCACACGTTGAAGCGCTCCTGCTCGCGGAACACCGCCGAAATAGCCACGATGCGATGCAGGTGATGGCGCAGGAATTCACTCGCGCCGCCGGTCTCCTGCTGGCGCTTGGAGTACATGACGGCGGCAACACCGTCGTCGTCCAGTTCGTCGAGGTTCCACAAGCGCCGCGCGGTAGCGACATCCGGCACGGTTTCGATATCGAAAACAAAGACATTCATGGCGGTTTGCAGACGACCTGACTCAGTCCGGAAACACGCCGGTGGAGAGGTAACGGTCACCACGATCACAGACTATGGTGACTATCACCGCATCGCGTACTTCGCTCGACACCTTGAGCGCCGCGACCAGCGCGCCGCCCGAGGAGATGCCGCAGAAGATGCCTTCCTCACGCGCCATCGCACGGGTCATGTCTTCGGCCTGCGGCTGGGTGACGTCGATGATGCGGTCGACGCGACTCGCGTCGTAAATCTTCGGCAGATAGGCC
>CAMCBY010000227.1 GCA_945873015.1 Klebsiella pneumoniae | reverse complement strand
GGACAAGCTGCGCCGGCTGTTTGCCATCAAGCGCCTGCTGCTGGAGGGCGGTGGTGCGATCAATGGACGTTTCCTGGCGGCCAATCTCATCGACGAAATGAGTGTCATCGTCGCCCCCATCCTCGATGGCGGTGTCGGTTTGCCGAGCCTTGCCGATTGTCAGCCAGGAGTCGATGCGGTCCGCCATCTCAAATTGATGTCCTGCGAAACGCTGCCCGGCAGCCTGGTGTGGCTGCGTTACAAGGTCAAACGCTGATCTCTGCGGCGAGCGGTGTACAACCGCCCGCCCAACTTCCTGCCCGCTCCTGCTTCATTCAGGTGTTTTGCGCCCGCGACAGCCGCACCTGCACGCCAAGTGTGGGAATTCCCATACAGCTCGGCTTTCGCTTCGGGATACAAGGGTTCGCACCGCCGAGGACAAACAAAATCCAGCGCGTATTGATCACGACTGGCTCCGCGGCATGCGCACTCCAACTACGAAGCAAAGGAAACGCCACGATGAAAGATCAAACCCGTCTTGACCAGCCATCAGCTCGCCCCGGACCGCTGACCAGCGCTCTGCTGGGCTTAGGTTTGTTGACGCTGGCCGCGGCCGCACCGGCAGCGACTGTGTCGGGCAGTGCAACAGTCGATTGGAGTACTCTCAACATTCAATTCGTGCCGGCCGGCGCGAGCTATCAGTTCTATAGCCAGAATTCCTACCTGAGCGGCTATCTGAGTCAGCAGAGCATCGACATTTCATCCGGCGATTGGACCAGCCATCTCGCCACCTCAGTCGCCAATGAGCATGTCAGTGTCAACCTGACCGCATCCGCGCAAGACCTCGCGGTCGCCGGCACCCTGACCCTGGCTGAGGGCTTCGAAAGTTTCAGCGTCGATGCCTCGCGCAATGCGCTGCTGGAGATCAGCGGTTCGGGCATTCTGCTGGTGTCGGTCGCGGGCACTGTGAGTTCCGATCTCAGTCAGGCCGATTTTTATACCGACTACGCATCGAGCTACAGCCGTATCAACCTGCGCTTGAGTTCAGGCTCGCTGTTCAGCAGCGGCTCGCTTGAGTCGTGGAGTGATTTGTGGGACTTCAGCTATCTGACCGATGTGCAGTCGGGACTCGTCACCGCTGCGCTCAACGTCAACCACGGCGAGTTGGTGTCCCTGTCGATATTCGCGTCAACGGAACTGGCCGGCGAGCGATTCACACCGACCACCGTGCCCGTGCCGGCCAGTCTGCCGTTACTCGGCGCGGCCTTGCTTGGTCTGACCGGCATCAAACGCGCCGGCGCGTGTCGCACACGACCGTCAGTATCGGCGCAGGCTTAACCAGACCAGTCTCAGCGTGCGCAGAGCAGGGTCCGCACGCCGATGATACGAGAGGGCCGCGCGCACTCAGACACGGTGGCGCGGCTCCAGCCAGCGCAGTGCCGTCGTCTTCAACAATGGCGGCGCGCAAAGTAAGGCCACCCCTCACGGTGAATTTCACGGCATTGCTGAGATAGTTGAGCAGGATCTGGCTCAAGCGGGTATGGTCGCCCAGCAATACCGTCGGCAGACAACCGGTATCGAGCACGAAACGCAGGCCCTTGCCGCAAATGCGGTCGGCATGGGTTGCGTCACCCGCGTGATCAATTCGTCACAGCAAAACGCCTGGTGTTCGAGTTCACGTCGCGCATTGACCTCGCGCACCAGTTCTACGGTGCGCAACGTCAGGCAGTCGGACGTATTCATCAAGGTGTCTATCAGCACCTGGGTGGCACCCTCCATCGGGTGACTGGCGGCCTGCCTGGCTTGCTCCAGAGTCTGGCCACTGTCCATCGCCAGCACGACTTTGGCCAAGCGTTTATCGTTATCGAGAATGTGATGGGCCAGCCAATGGGTCAGGAATGACGTGATAGCGGCGATGACATCACCGGGCGGCGGCTGTATGTCGCGAGCAAGCGCGAGGGTTTCGTCTTCCGTGCAAAAATTCTGCGAATCCATCGCATCGCAGCATTGTGGCCCGCCTGTGCGTCCATCTGTGTCAGTGCAAATACCCCTCCTTTGGTGAGCGGACACGTCCCTCCGCACTCGGTTAGTATCCCCACACCCGAGCCCCGACTCCTTGGGTCAGGCTGTCTTCACATGCAGGGCAGAGCAGCGCTCCGCCCGCCCGCACTGGATAAGGACGAGGAACGATGACCACACCGAAAAATATTCTCGATGGTATTCGCGTACTGGATTTCTCCCAGGCGCTTGCCGGCCCGACCACCACGCGCCTCATGGCGGAGATGGGTGCGGAAGTCATCAAGGTCGAACTTGCCCCGAATGGCGAAGCGTCCCGCGCCCTGCCCTATCTGCGTAATGGCCGTTCGGGCTATTACATCCAGCAGAATCGCGGCAAAAAAAGCATCGCCATTGACCGCAAAGATCCGCGCTCGGTCGAACTGGTGATGAAGGTGCTGGAAAAATGTGACGTGCTGGTGGAGAACTTCGCGCCCGGTGCCATTGCTCGTCTGGGCTTCGGCTGGGAGACCGTGCACAAGGTCAATCCGCGTCTCATCATGGGGTCGATTTCGGCCTTCGGCCAGACCGGTCCACTCGCCTCCCTGCCAGGTTATGACTACATCGGTGCGGCCTACGCGGGCGTGCTGAGCATGATAGGCGAAGCCGACGGACCGCCTTATTTCTACATGCTCGGCATTGGCGACGTGATGACCGGCACCCATCTGCTGGCGGCCATCAATGGCGCGCTGTTCTATCGGGAACGCACCGGACGTGGGCAGTACGTTGAAGCCTCGCTACTCGATTCCTATTTTCACTGTCACGAGGTCAACGTGCAGGCCCATACCGCCTCTGGCGGCGAAATCAAGCCGTTCCGCTGCGGCGCGCACCACTATGCGGTGTCGCCGCTCGGCGTGTTCAAGTGCAAGGAAGGTTATGTGATCATCGCGGTGCTGCCGAATCAATGGCCGAATTTCTGCAAAGCGCTCGGCAACCCGGCACTGGTCGACGATCCGCGTTTCGTTGACGGTCCGGCCCGCATCGCCAATCGCGATGCCTTGAATGTCCTGATTGAAGCCGCCCTTGCCAAATACTCGACCGCCATCGAAGCGGCCGAAGACTGGGGTTTTAATCACCACGTGCCGGTCGCGCCTATCCTCACCGTCGAGCAGGCAGTCAAGCACCCGCATCTGGTCGAGCGCGAAACCATCCGCACCGTGCATGACCCGGTGTTCGGCAGCTACCAGGTGCCGGGCATGCCGCTGCGCTTTTCCGAAGGCCCGCGTCACCCCGATCTGCGCGCCGCCTACATGGGCGAACACAATGTCGACGTATTCACCCAATATGCGGGCGTCAGCGCAGCGGACGTGCGCAAGCTCGAGCAAGAGGGCGCGTTGGTAGCCAAGCCCGACCAGTAAGCGACACCTGCGCGAGTCGCTGGCGATGCGTACGCCAGCGACGAAGCGCCACGACGGGTTACAAACCAGCACAGCTGGTTAGAATGGAGGCCCCTCATCGCGTGAAACCGTCGCCATGCTCGAACTGACTGCCGGCCTCGCTCTGTTCTTCGCCGCCCACACCTTCAGCATGTTTCGCGATGCACGCGCGGCGCTGGTTTCACGGCTCGGCGCGTTGCCCTATCGCGGCCTCTATTCGCTGGTCTCGCTGGCGGGTTTTGTGCTGATTGTTCACGGCTACGGTCACGCACCACGTATCGATGTGTGGCTGCCGCCGGTCGGCCTGCGGCATGTCACCATGCTGCTCATGCTGCCGGTGTTCGTGCTGCTGGCAGCCGCCTACGTGCCCGGCCACATCAAAGCCAAGGTCGGCAACCCGATGCTCATGGCGCTCAAGATCTGGGCGCTGGCCCATCTGCTGGTGAACGGCGACGTCGCATCGATGCTGCTTTTCAGCGCCTTTCTCGCGTTCGGCGTCATCGACCTCATCGCGGTCAAACGCAGCGGCCGCAGCGCGGTGGTCGCAGCACCGCGCGTGCTGTTCGATGTGCTGGCGGTGGTGGTCGGCCTGCTGATCTACGGCGGTTTTGTGATGGGCCTGCATCGCGTTGTGGCCGGCGTTCCCGTGATTGCCGGCTAATGGCGCGTGCGGGGCGGGCTGCGCCGACCGGCACGCCAGTGTAGAATTCGCCGCGCCGTTCCGGGCCAGCCGCCAGCGAGTCGCGATGTCCTCCGCTCTCCCTTCCCTCGAAGACGAACAGTTCCAGCGCCATATTCTGCAGGGCGTGTCGCGCACCTTTGCGTTGACCATCCCGCAGTTGCCGGCCGGCCTCGACCGCGCGGTATCCAACGCTTATCTGTTGTGTCGTATCGCCGACACCATCGAAGACGATGCCGGACTGTCGTTTGACGACAAACGGCGTTACGCCGCCGAATTCATCGCGATAGTCGAAGGCCAGGCCGCAGCCGAACCCTTCGCCGCCGAACTCGCGCCACGACTGGCAGACCATGCCACCAGCGCCGAGCGAGAGCTGATTAGCGAGACCGCGAGGGTGATCCGCATCACCCACAGCCTCAATCAGCGCGTGCAGATGGCAATGGCGCGCTGCGTGCGCATCATGAGCGAGGGTATGGTGTTTTATCAGGGCCAGGAGACCCTCGACGGTGTCGAGGATCAGGGCGCGATGGATCGTTACTGCTATTACGTAGCCGGTGTGGTGGGCGAAATGCTGACCACTCTGTTCTGCGATCACTGCCCTGAACTGGCGGCCCGTGAGAGCGAGATGATGCATCTGGCTGTGTCGTTCGGCGAAGGGCTGCAAATGACCAATATCCTGAAAGACATCTGGGACGATCGCGCGCGCGGCGCGTGCTGGCTGCCGCGCGACCTGTTCGCGGCCAAGGGCGTGCTGCTCAGTGATGTCGCGCCCGGCCAGGGTGGGCCGGCCTTTGCTGAAGGTCTTGGGCAGTTGATTGCCATCGCTCACGGCCATTTGCGCAACGCGCTGCGTTACACCCTCATCATTCCCGCCAGTGAGCCTGGCATCCGCCGCTTCTGTTTATGGGCGGTGGGCATGGCGGTGCTGACCTTGCGCAAACTCGATGCCCATCGCGACTTTGCCAGCGGCCAGGAAGTCAAAATCACGCGTAACGCCGTCAAGGCGACCGTCGTTGCGACCAATCTGCTGGTTTCGTCGGACTGGTTGCTGCATGCCTTGTTTGCGCTCACCTCGACCGGCCTGCCGCAACGTCAGATCACAACGCCGCTCGCGAGCGTGGCCGGCATCGCCGGCAATTCCATCGCACGCTGACGCGGCAACGCCCGCAGCGGGCCCGGACCCCACTCATGCGGCTTGGTATCGTCATTGCCCTCGACGCCGAAGCGCGCACGCTCGCCGGTCGCACTGGACACTTTCTCAGCCACGACAGCTATCAGGTGATGGTGTCAGGTCCCGGTCCGCAGCGTGCCGAGGCGGCCGCGCGTGCGTTGCTGGCTGCGGGTTGCGATGCACTCATGAGCTTCGGTCTGGCCGGCGGTCTCGCCCCACACCTGCGCCCAGGTGTGCTGGTGCTCGCCGAGCGCGTGCTGAGTGCACAGGGAGAAACACTGGAATGCGCGCGCGCATTGCGCGAGCGCATTACGACTCCGCTTGCCAGTGTCGAGCTGCTGACGGCGCCACTGTATGGCGCCGACCACGCGGTGGTCGGTCAGGCCGACAAACGCGCGCTGTACGAACAACTCGGCGCGGTCGCGGTCGATATGGAATCGGCGGCTATCGCGCGCGTCGCCGCCGCTCACGATTGCCCCTGCGCAGTATTGCGCTGCGTGGTCGACCCTTGCGACTTCACGCTGCCGCGCGCGGCCTTGGTCGGCATGGCGGAAGATGGCAGCAATCGACCGCTCGCAACCGCGCTCGCGGTACTGCGCCATCCCGGCGAGTTGGCCGCTCTGATACGCCTTGCGCTGTGGTACGGTGGCGCCCTGCGAACGCTACGTGGTGCGGGGGCGCTGCTATGCAAATGAATGAAGATCTGCGCTTGCGCGCTTCCAATAATTCCAATCAGTAGAGACGCGTGGCGATGATCGACGAGCCCATTCAGCCAACCCGGACCAAACCCTGGGACGCACGGCTGGCCGCTGCACTGGTGCGTCCTTGCCTCGGCTCGCGCTGGGTGCACCCCAATCACTTCACCACTGTGCGCCTGCTGGTCGGGATGGCCGGCGCAACTGCGTTTGCCACCGGCGTATGGCCAAATCTGGCGGCACTGCTGGTGGTATTGTCGAATTTCCTCGATCACACCGATGGTGAATTTGCGCGCATGAGCGGCAAGACCAGCCGCTTTGGCCACTACTACGATCTGGCCTCTGATGCGCTGGTGACGGTTGGTCTGTTTGCCGGTATCGGTATCGGGCTTGCACAAGACGACGGCAGTCTGCTCGAGATGGTGCTCGGCCTGCTGGCCGGTGGCGCGGTCGCGACGATCTTCCATCTGCGCAATCAATTGGAAAACGCCCACGGCAAAGACGCCACACGCCAGCCCCATTGGGCAGGCTTCGAGGCCGAAGACGTTTTGTATCTCATCCCGCTGGTGACACTGTGCGGCGGTCTGCAGTGGTTTTTATATGCTGCTGCGGTCGGTGCACCGCTCGCCTGTCTGGTGGTGGCGGTCAGCTATATGCGTGTGATGCGCGAGCCACGCGGGCAACGCGCATGACGGTGCTGGTGACCGGCGCTACCGGCTTTCTGGGCAGCGCAGTCGCGCGTCTGCTGTTGGATAACGGTGAACAGGTTCGTGTGCTGGTGCGACCGAGCAGCACCGGTGCCAACATCGAAGGTCTGCCGGTCGAGGTTGCTTATGGTGACTTGCGTGACAGTGCATCGCTGCTCGCCGCCTGTCGTGATTG
>CAMCBY010000226.1 GCA_945873015.1 Klebsiella pneumoniae | reverse complement strand
CAGCGTGGCGGGGATCTCAGGGGCTTCGGTGTTTTGCTCGGCGAGGCGCGCCGACAGCCAATACAGGTCCGAGGTCTCGAAACGCGGCACGACCACCGGTTTGTAGCCTTTTTCGTTGAGCTCGGCGAGACGGCGGTTGACCGAGTCCTGGGAACGGAAAAAGCCGAGCGAGATGGAATTTTTCATCTGGCCGCGACGGATGAGCAGGGTGTCCTGAATGCCGCGGTCGCGCAGTTCGGCAAGGTTTTTCTGCGCAGCGCTGTGCGAGCTTGGTTCGAGATAGACCCAGAAAAATTGCCGGCGACGCACGGTCTCGACACGCATATAGGTGGCTGCGACGTAATCGTGCAGCCAGTCGCGCACCTGATCGCGCGCGTTCATATCGCCGAAAGGGCCGATGTCCAGACACAGATCGGCGGCGATGACGTCGGCCTGCACTTCGGCGGTGACGGTCGGCGCAGGAGCGGCGTTGCGCGCCACACGTTGCTCGGGCAGGACTGGCAATTCCGACACCAGTTTGAGCGGCGCGGCGTCGGCGGGCAGCGGTTCGTGGGCGACGCTGGCTCTGGCCAAGGTGCGCACGTGAGTCTGGTATTGCCAGGTCACGAGACCGACATTGGCCAGCAGCAGGGCAATCGCAAGAACCTTCATCACGCGTTGGCCATCGCCAGCACCGCCAGACCACGCAGCACCAGGTCGGGCAGATGCACGGACGGTGCCGGCATCAAGGCTTCGACCAGCGGCGCAGCGCCCCCGGTCAGATACCAGGTGAAGGTTTCGCGGGGCGTATGTTGTTCGAGCCGCGTCGCGACTCGTTGCAAAAGCCCGCCGAGCGCATCGGTGCAACCCAGCGATATCGCGTCGCGGGTGTTCTCGGCAAACCCTTCGACCAGACTCAAACCTTCGCTTTCGAGTTGCGCGGTGCCGCGCGTCAGACTCAAACGCAGCAGATCCGGCCCTGGTGCGATGAGGCCGCCAAGATGGGTGCCGTCGGACGTCACCACATCGACTGTCAGTGCCGTGCCTACGTCGATGACACACACTGCGCCGCGCGCCTCATGCCAGGCAGCGAGCGCCGCCAACCAGCGGTCGACGCCGAGTTTTTCCGGCTGCTGATAACGGGTGGTCATGCCGGCGCGGGTGCGACACGGCAGCGCGAACTCCGGCTCGAGTTGCCAGCGCTCGCGGGTGTAACGCACCAGGTGCATGGCCATTTCCGGCCCGGCCACATTCGACACCAGCACGCGCGGCGGACGGCTGACGATGGCGTCGGCCCAGGCGCTGAAAGGTGCGTGGTCGCGGGTGCCGACGGCCGGCAGCATCAGCGCCTGCCCGCCTTCGACCAACGCGGCTTTGACCCGTGTATTTCCGATATCGACCAGCAGCATGTCAGGCGCGCGCCAGATGTCCTGACACGAAAGTCTCGCGACCGCCGTCGTGTTCGATGATCAAGGCGCCGTGGTCATCCACGCCGCGCGCCACGCCCAGCACCGTGCGATTTGGCAACTCGAGTTTCACTGCCTGACCAACCAGCGCGTCATAACGCAGCCAGTCTTGGCGAAACACCGCGAAACCATCGCGCCCGAACTGCGGCAGAGTGCGCGCCAGCGCCGACAGCAGCACCGCCGCGAGGCGATTGCGTGATACCGCCTGGCCGCTTGCGTGGGTGAAATCTTCGACCGGCTGGTCGATCAGTGCGCGCGCCTGCGCCGACATCTGCACATTGATGCCGATGCCGATCACGGTGCGGCACGGGCCGCCCGCTTCAGAACGCATCTCGATGAGAATGCCGGCCAGTTTGCCACCGTCGTAGAGGATGTCATTCGGCCACTTCAACATCGCGGCACTGACGCCGAGTTCTCGCAGACTCTCGGTGATCGCCATGCCCACCACCAGACTCAAGGCCGAGAAGGTCGCCGGCGGCTGATCGAAACGCCAGCCGAGTGACAGGCACAAACCGCTGCCAGGCGGCGATAACCAGCGGTCGCCGCGTCGTCCACGCCCGGCGGTCTGATGTTCAGCGAGCAATACCTGGCCGTGAATATCGCCGCTGTTCAAAGCGGCGAGCAGGCGCTCGTTGGTGGAATCGGTGATGGTGACGGTCTCGATGTGCAGCGCATCGCGCGCCGGGCCACTCAACTGCGCGCGGATGCCATCGGCCGACAAGGCTTCAAATCCACCCACCAGGTGATAACCATGACCGCGCGAAGCGGCAATGGCCATGCCCTGTTCACGCAGTTGCGCGACCTGGTGCCAGACCGCGGCCCGCGTGACGCCGAGCGCCTCGGCGAGTTCGGTGCCGCCATGTTCGGCACCGTCACTCAATAAATCGAGAAGGGCGAAAGCTCGTCGCATGCGCAAACTCGAACGTGGTCCCGACGGCCGTCGCCGTCAGCGCAGCAGCGTGGTCCGGTCGTGCTCGTCGTCGTCATCATCATCGACGAGCTTGCGGTCCACTGGCGCGATGGTGCCTTCGGCGGTCACGTCGAACACATCGTCGATGTCCGGCACCTGATGGGGCAACAAGGTCGCATCGTCTTCGTCAAAATCGATGCCGCCGGGCGGCGCTTCGTCGAACGAATCGGTGTTCATGAACGCGTCGAGACTGATATCCACACCCTGGGTCTGATTGGCCTGGCCGGGGCTGACCGGCAGCATGGTCTCGGACTCGGTGAATTCATCCTGCACGGCAGCGGCTGGCGGCTGGGGCGTGAACTGCACCGCCGGCATCTGCATGGTGTCCTGATCTTCGCCTTCGTCCTCATCAGCGCCGTCATCATCAAGCCGCAGCACCGGGCCACGCTCGATGGCGGTATTGCTGTAGGGCGAGGATGTGACCGCCAGATCGTCTTCGTCGAAGAACGCCGATGCTTCGGCATCAAACTCCGCTTCGGCGCGCGCACGGGTGCCCGACAGGACCACCGAGCGCAGATTGACCGGCAATTGAGTCTCGGCGCTGGCCTCGTCGAAATCGTCGTTTTCGAGCGCAATGAACTCGGCGTCGCCATCGCTGGCGGTATCGTCACCACCGAAGAGTTCATCTGGATGCGCAGCGCTGGCCAAGGCATCGCCGGGCGAAAGAAACGCGGTCTTGTCGCTGTCGGCCGATGCAGCGGGCGCAGCCGCGCCGCCGGTCAAGTCGAATACATCCTCGTCATCATCGTCAGCGTGACTGGCCGCAGCGCGCGCCACTGCGCCACCCGCCAGCGCCGCCGCACTCGCCACCGAGGCGGTGCCGACCATGGTGTCGAGGTCACCAACCATCGTGCGGTTCATCGGGTCGGCGAAGATCGTATGGCCCGCGTGATCCATTTCCGGCATGGAAAACTCGAATTCGTATTTATGAAAACGCACGCGATCACCGTGCTTGAGCTGGCGCTCGCCTTCGATGCGGTCGCCATTCAGGAAAGTGCCGTTGACGCTGCCCTGGTCCGACAGCCAGAAACAGAAGTCGCGATAACGAATCAAGGCGTGACGGCGGCCGATGGTCGGCTTCTCGACCACAAAATAATCGACATGCTCCTGATCGGTGCCCGCCATGCGACCGATCATCACCGGCTTGGCCGAGATCTGCATGGCCGGCTCGTTGGTCAGGCCGTTGATGTCCTTGATAAAGGCGTCCGGCACACGCGGCGGGCTGCTGACTGCGCCACTCGTGGTGACTCGGCTGGCCGCACTGTCGGCGACAGGCGCGCTCTTGCGCCGTTTGAGCAGCATGAATACCAGCGCAGCGGCGGCAATCAACAGGATCAATGCCGCGCCCGCCACCAGGGCGATACCCATCGTCGAGTTGCCATCGGCGGCCTCGCTCGGCGTCACCGCGGGCGCACTGGGAGCGACCGGCTCCGCAGCGGGTGCCGGTGTCACCAGCGGCTGACCGGCCGGTGTGTTCTTCATTTCGAGGCACAGTTGTTCGGGCGTGGTGGCGGCGGCCTTGGCCATTTCTTCGATGGCGGTACGATCATCCGCCGGCATCGCCGCCAGACAATCGGCGGCACTCACCGCCGCCGGCGTGGTGGCAGGCGCGACATCAATGGCGGGCGGTGCCACCGAAGCCGGCGGCGTCACCACCGGTGTAGCGGCGGCCATGCCGCTCAGTTTGTCCTGCACCTTGACGAATACACCGTCGAGGTCTTCGGGCTTCAAGGCGCGGAAATATTCACCGCTGGTTTTTTTTGCGAGCGATTGGATGAGGAAAAAATCAGCGTTCTCGGTGAAGGCGATACCGAAGATACGCACGCCACTGTCGGCAGCATCGGAGGCGAGTTCCTCACGCAGCCACTTGACCTTCTCGGCATCGACCGCGGCATTGCCGGTGTCGACGATACCGTCGGTCATGAACACCACAACCTTGGTGGCATCCTTGCGCGCGTTGCTTTTCAGTTCGTAAATGGCGCGCTCCATCGCAGCCGGGATATTGGTGAACTGGCCGCGATAATCAACCTTGGTCAGACTGCTCTGCACCGCGCTCTGCGCGGCGGCATCGACCGGCGCGAGCGGCACCGGATAGCTGACCTTGTCGTCGAATATCACCACACCGGCGTGGGTGTCGGCGGGCAGTTGCGCGAAGAACTTGGTCACCGCGCCTTTCAGCAAAAACGCCGGATCGTTCTGGCGCATGCTGCCGGAGTTATCCAGCACCAGAATCATGTCGGTCGGCGCGGCCCACAGCGGCGCGCACAGCAGCAGCAAGGCCAGCGCCCAGATCTGACGCCAGCGCGTGAAGGACGGGCCCGCGCGTGACGGGGTCGGGCAGATTTTTGTCGACAGGTTCATCATCGGGATTCTCCCCCAATCGCGCGCGGGCGGCCACTGTCCCGACACCACTCACTCCAGGATCCACAATACAGACGCGGCTCCGGCAGACCCGCCGCGACCTGCGCCAACACGTTATGACAGGCCGATACGCCCGAGCCGCAGTAATGCACGGTGGTGTCATCGGGCAGGCCAGCGAGACTGTCCTGCCACTGGCGCGTCAGAACTTGGGGCGCGGCCAGGCGGCCATCGGCGGCGAGATTGCTCTGCCAACAATGATTCAGCGCGCCGGGGATATGCCCCGGGTGTTTGTCGAGCGGCTCGACCTCGCCGCGATAACGCGGCGCGGCCCGCGCATCGACCAGTTGTGTGACACCCGCCACTTCTTCCAGGGTGACCAGCCGGTCGCGGCGTGGCGCGCCGACGAAACGCCGTGCTCGCGGCCGTTGTTCACCACTTGCCACCGAGCCACCGGCATTGACCCATGCCTGCCAACCGCCATCGAGCACACTCACCGCGCCGTGCCCCATGTAGCGCAGCATCCACCACAAACGCGCGGCGAACATGCCGCCGACATCGTCATAGGCCACCACCTGACGGGTGGCATCGATGCCGAGCGCACTGAACAGCGCGCACAAGCGTTCCGGCGTCGGCAACGGATGGCGGCCGTGATCGGAGCTGGGCGGGCCACTCAGATCGCGGTCGAGATGGGCGTAACAGGCGCCGGGAATATGCGCTTCAAGATAGGCGAGGTGCCCGGCCTCGGTGGCGGCCAGATCGAAACGGCAATCGACCACCAGCCAGTCCTCACGGCCAAACGTGGCGATGAGTTCGGCCACCTGCCTCAGCGGTTCCGCCGCATTGCTGTTCATCGAAGCTTCCGTGATTGCATAGACGATTGCGCACCGGCGGCGACCTTGGGCGCGGCCCGTCGCGACGGCATGACATCACGAACCGCTGATACGCTCCGCAATCGGGCTCGCAAGGGCGCACGCTCGGCGCTACGCTGCGCCGACCGCAACGCGCGGTTCATCACCGACGCGCAGCGTCGCAACGCATCATGCCCGCAAGCCTAAGTCCAAACATTACCAGCGTCCAGCATGCACTGCCGCGTGTGCTGTTGGGCGTGGCGCTGCTAGCGCTGGGGGGCTGCGCCTCGTTCGATTATTACCTGCAGGCGGCTCACGGTCAGTTCGAGATCTGGCAGCGCCAACGGCCGATAACACACTGGCTGAGGCAGCCCGACACACCGGCCACGTTGCGCGCCAAACTCGCACTGGTGGAGCGCGCGCGGCATTTCGCAGGCACCCGACTGGCACTCAGTGACCACGGCAGTTATCACAGTTACGCCGACCTCGGGCGCGACTACGTGGTGTGGAATGTGTTTGCCGCGCCGGAGTTGTCGCTGACGCCGCTCAGTGCCTGTTATCCCTTGATCGGGTGCGTCGATTACCGCGGCTTCTTCAGCGAAGCGCGGGCGCGTTTGCACGCCGCGACCCTGCAGGCACGCGGTTATGACACCTTCGTCGGCGGGGTAGCCGCCTACTCGACCCTCGGCTGGCTGAACGACCCGGTGTTGAACACCGTGCTGCGACGCGACGATGTGCATCTGGTCGATATCATCTTTCATGAGCTCGCCCATCAACGGCTCTACATCGCCAACGACACCACATTCAACGAAAGTTTTGCGATGGCGGTCGCGCGTGCCGGTGTGGCGCGCTGGCTGGCCGACGACGCGCCGGCCCTCGCCCGTTATCAAGCCGGCCAGGCCCGCGAAGCGCAATTCATCGCCCTGCTGCGCGAATTCAGTGAACGCCTGACGCGCGCCTATGCCGCCGATCACAGCGTGGTTGAGAAACGCGCGGCCAAAAAGGCGCTGTATGCCGAATTGCTGGAGCGCTATCGACTGTTGAAGCTTGAATGGGGCGGCGACGGCAGCTACGACGCCTGGATGGACAGCCAACTCAACAATGCCAAACTCGCCTCGCTGGCCGCCTATCACGACGAAGTCGCGCATTTCCTCGCGCTGCTCGCGCGCTGTGGCGAAGACTTCACGCGTTTCTATGCCGTAGTCGAAGCCCTCG
>CAMCBY010000225.1 GCA_945873015.1 Klebsiella pneumoniae | reverse complement strand
GGCATGGATGGTCTCGAAGTGTGCCGCCGCATCAAAGCCGACCCCGCTACGCGTGCGACCCGCGTGGTTTTCCTGTCGGGTTACTTGAGTGCTGAAGGGCGCGAGGCGATGCGTGTCGCCGGTGCCGATCTTTGTATAGAAAAACCCCTCGACATGGCCTTGCTGGCGACACAACTGGAACTTGAGTCGACGCAGGTGATGGCCGGCAATAGTTGTTGACGGATGGTTAGATGACTGAATACACCGCGCCGCTTCCGCGCTGGAAACCGGCCCTCGCGTTCTATCATTTTCTGGCGCGGTATCCGCTGCGCGTCACCTTTCCTGCCTTTATGGTGGCGGGCTTTCTGGTGATGCTGGTGGACACCTATGTGCACGAAATACGGACCAATCGCGAGCACGCGCTGGTACAGATGACGTCGCGGGTGATGACGACTTCGCGCGAAGCGGCGGCACATTTCAGTCACGCGTTGCATAACCAGCATGCGGGTGATGTCGGCTCCACTTTGAACGCTCTCGCGCTGGAAGGCGACTTTGAAGCCGGCGCGCTGGTGGATGAGGATGGCAAGCTGCTCGCCGTCAGCGGCGCACAAGCGGCGGGTTCGAGCTTCGACAAAAAGAACTTCGGGTTACGCGGCGATCACGAGTTGGGCGCCGGCACCGAGGTGATTGGCAGTCATATGTATTCGGTGGTGCCGGTGATGAGCCTGGCGCAGGAAGGACGACCGGCACGCCAGATTGCCCGTTTCTACCGTCGTGACCGCACCGCGGCGGTATTGGCCAATGCCCACGCCGTGGCGCGCAGCGAAGCGGCGCGCCATACGCTCGAATTCGGTCTGGTGATGCTGTTGCTGTGGTGGGTCGGCGAGCGCGTTTACCGCGCGCGCCTGAGTTGTATCGAGACCGCAGCCAGTGCGGTCAGTGGTGGTGAACTCGGCGTGCGCGTGAATCTGCACGGCTGTGACGAACTGACCGGCCTTGCACATGCCTTCAACGACATGGTCGGCAAACTGGAGGCCGACCGTGTCCGCGCGCTGACGCAATCGGAGGCGCTGGAAACCTCCAATGCCGAACGCGAAGCGCTGCGTTCGGCGCTCGATGCCCACGCCATTGTCTCGATGACCGATGAATCCGGTGCCATCGTGCACGCTAACGACAAGTTCTGCGAGATCAGCGGCTACGGACGCGATGAACTGCTGGGCCAGAATCATAGCCTGCTCAAATCCGGCGCCCACGGCGAAGAGGTGTATCGCCAACTGTGGGACACCATCCGCGCCGGTCGCGCCTGGCATGGTGTGCTGCAGAATCGCCGCAAGGACGGCACGCCCTACTGGGTGCAGTCGAGCATCCTGCCCTTGGGTGGCAAGGCGGTGGGCCACGGTGGTTATATCTCACTGCGCACCGATATCACCGAACGTGAACGTCTGCGTGCGGCGCTCGAACGACTGGCGCGCACCGATGTGCTGCAGGCGCCCTTCGACCTGTTCAGTGAGGCGCTGGCTTTTGGTTTGGATGCCAGCCGCACGGGCGTGGTGCGGTTTGTCGAGAACAACCAAAGACAACGTCTGCTCGGCAGTTGGCCGGCCAGCGCCGAGCACGAGGAAAGTATCGTGCAGGGCTGCGCGGCGGCGATCCGCGACGGCGCCGCCGGCTTCAGTCAATACACTTGCCTGGCAAACAACTTTCCGCACGACCCCTTGTTGGCCGGCCACGACCAGGACTGTCTGTTTGTCGAGCCGATTATCGATCTGGCCGGTGCGCTGATGGGCATGTTGTACGCCATTTGCCGTAGCCGCCCGGCGGATGAGTCGAGTATGCGTGCCCTGCTGGTCACGGTTGCGCGTCGCGCCGCCGGCGAGATTCAGCGACAGTCGATGGAACGCGCGCAGCTCCGTCAGCAGGAGTGGCTGGAATTCGTGATGCAGAGCGCCGGCGCTGCGGTGTGGGATCGCGATCTGATCACGGACGCTGTGATATTCAACGAACAGTTTGCAAAGATGCTCGGTTACGAGCTCGCCGAGATCGAGCCCATCGTGGATACCTGGCGGAACGCCGTTCATCCGGACGACGCTGAGGCAGTCGGCACGGCCGTTGCCGCCTATCTCGTCGGGGATACGGCGCGATACCAGTCGGAGTATCGGCTGCGTAACCGCGCCGGCGACTATATCTGGGTACTCGATCGTGGCGCGATTACGGTTCGCGCGCCCGATGGCCGGCCGCTGCGTCTGTCGGGTGTACTGATCGACATCACTGCGCATAAACGTGCGCAGCTCGAGCTTGAGAACGAACAGCAACGTCTGTCACTGATCCTTGATCACGTTCCGCTGGGTCTGTGGGGCGTCGACTTGACCACTGGTCGCACATGGGCCTCCCATCAATGGCTGAGCCATCTCGGATTTGATCCGCGCTCGTTTGCTTTGACGCAGCAGGAATGGGGGGAAATGCTTCATCCGGACGATGCCGAGCGGGCGCGCAACACCATGCAGCGTTATCTGGATGGCGAAATCCCGTCCTACGCAGTGGACTACCGTCTGCAACTCCCTGACCTCAGTTGGCGCTGGATTATGAGCCGCGCTGTCATTTCAAAATTCGATGGCGAGGGCCAACCTCAGCAGTTGATGGGCATACAGTTCGACATCGATGATCGCAAACTGGCAGAGACCGCCCTCATGCAGAGCGAAGCGCGGCTGCGCGCGGTGCTCGACAATTCGCCGACAGGCATATTCTGGGCCGATACCGACGGCGCGCTGCAATACATCAATGCATCGCTGCGCCACAATTTCGGACTCGTTGCCGACCAGGGAACGGGTCATAGCTGGATGGAATTGCTGCATGTCGACAACAAGCAGCAGACCACGAGCGCATGGCGCAGCTACATCGCCGGTGACGACGATATTCTCGATACCGAGAGCCGCTTCCAGTTGCCTAACCAGGATGTGCGCACCGTCCATGTACGGGTGGCGCGGACCCACGGCGGCGGCAGTGCGATAGGTTTCGTCGGTGTACTGGAGGACATCACCGAAGAACGCGAGCGGGAAGCAAAGTATGAGCGTCTGCGTCTGCAGATCCAGCAGGCGCAGAAGATGGAAGCGGTCGGACAACTGGCGGGCGGCATCGCCCACGACTTCAACAACATTCTTGCCAGTGTGATCGGTTTCGGTACGCTCGCGCGTGAGCGTTTCGCGCGAGAGGGCGACGGCAAGCTCGCGGAATATCTCAATGCGGTGGTGACTGCCGGTGAGCGCGGCCGCGATCTGGTGGCCAAGATGCTGAGTTTCAGTCGCGCCACGCCGAGTGGCCAGGCCCAGGCGCTGGAACCGGTCGCGGTGGCGCGCGAGGTCGCGCATCTGCTCAGCACCATCATTCCATCCAGCATGCATTTTGATCTCGACGTGCATGAGCCGGTGCCGCTGGTGTCCATCGATGCGGTCGATATTCACCAGGTGCTGGTCAATCTGGTCGTCAATGCACGTGACGCGGTCAGCAGTCACGGCCATATCAGTATCGTTATCGACGGCAAGGCCGCGCGCCACGGACACTGCGCCGCCTGTCAGGCTCCCATCAATGGAGAATACGTGGCTATCACTGTGCGCGACGATGGTTGCGGCATGGACGAACGCACCGTCGCACGTATCTTCGATCCGGTCTACACCACCAAAGACGTCGGCAAGGGCACCGGCATGGGCTTGTCGGTGGTACACGGCATCATGCATCGCGCCGGTGGCCATGTGATGGTGAATTCGACGCCCGGTGCGGGTACGGAATTTGTGATGTTGTTGCAGCCGGCCAGCGGCACGACAGGCAGTGTGAGTAAGGAAGTACGGCCCGCAGTCAGTGTGGCAGGACTGCGGGTGCTGGTGGTCGATGATGAACCGCTGGTGCGTAATTTTGTCGGCGAACTGCTGCAAGGCGAGGGAGCACGGCCAACGCTGGCCGCCGATGGCAGCGAAGCACTGGCGATGTTTGCGGCGGCACCCGCCGATTTCGACGTGGTGTTCACCGATCAGACCATGCCCGGCCTGACCGGCCTGGAATTGACAGCGGCTCTGCGCGAGACGCGCGCCGATGTGCCCGTGGTCCTGTGCAGTGGTTATAGCGACCGCGCGACGCTCGATGTGGCGCGAGCGGGCGGCGTGATATTCCTGGGTAAGCCGGCCGAGCCGCAGGCGATTCTGGATGCGTTACACACAGCAGCGCAGGGCGCGCGGCATTGAGCGAGAGCACTCGCGCGATTGCCGCGTAGAATGGCGCGTCGCCGTGCGGGCGGCTGCAGTCGTATTCATCATGCGAGGAAATGATCATGGCCAGTGAGCAAGCGGACGGTTTCAGCCATTTTGCAGTGGGTGATCGATTGCCGTCCTGGTCGGTGACCGCCATCAACGACGCGACTAACAGTGGCAACCCGATACACGAAGACGCCGCCGCACAACGTTACGGTTTTGGCGGTGGACTGGTCGCGGGTGTGACTACCTACGGCTATCTGTTACACCCGGTGATGGCGCTGCTGGGGGTTGATTTTCTGCGCGGCGGTGCGAGTCAGGTGCGGCTGCGCAGCCCCATCTACGCCGGCGAGCGTCTGCAGGTCTCGGCCAAGGTCAGTGCGGTGGCACACGCCGCCTTGAGTATCGATATCGAAGTCAGCAATGCCAGTGGCGCGGTCTGTGCGCAAGGCAGTGCGCAAATGCCGGCCACTGCCGTCACCCCACGCGCTGTGCCGGCCGCCGCCGCCTTGCCCTCGCCACGGCGGGCTGCAACACCCGAGGCGCTGCGCGCAGAACCACTGCTCGGCACACTCACGCTCAGTCAGTCGGCAGACGAAGCCGCTGCCTTCAATGCGGCTGCCGGCGACGAACTTGCCTGCTACCAGGGGCTGGTGCATCCGGCCTGGTTGCTGCGTCAAGCCAATATTCTGGTCGACAGGAGTGTTGCGGTCGGGGCGTGGGTGCACACCGCGAGCGAGGTCCAACATCTCGGCACCGCGCTGCCCGGTGAAGTCATCAGCGTGCGTGGTGAGGTGGTCGCGCTGACCCAGCGCAAAGGTCACGACTACGCCGACATCGACATCTATATCGAAGCGGCGCAGCCGCTCATGCGTATTCTGCACACGGCGATTTATCGTATGGCGGGCGGCTGAACGCAGCGCGCTCTCCTGCGACAATCTGTCGCGTTGACGCAGCGCGGTGCGCGCCGCATCTTGAGCGTCGCCCTGGAGCGGTGTCGCTGCAAACCATCCGTGGCATGCAACCCACCGCCTGGATTTTATTGCCACGCCATGTCCAACCATCGTTTTGTCGCTGTCGCGCTATTGCTGACCGCACTGGTGATGTTGTCTGCCTGCGCGCAAGTCGCGCCCTGGGAACGCGGGCGTCTGGCGCGGCCGGAAATGGCACTCGATCCTGATCCCGCCCAGCGCGCACTGCGCGAACACGTTTACATGAGTCGTGAAGCGGCCGTCGGCGGCGCCAGTTCGGCCGGTGGCGGCTGCGGTTGTTATTGAACAACAGGTGGGTCGGTCAGATCCGATGGCCCTGAGCGCCACAGGCGCGACACCCGCGCCGCTTGAGGTGCGAATGAGTTGGTACTGCCGGCAAATCGTGGCCAGGGCTTGACCTCAGCAACGATTCCCCGCCGAATAGACACCCCCGAACAAACAGGTGATCCCCGTGCCCGCAGGCAGTCTGTTGGCCTTGCTCGACGACATCACGACCGTGCTCGACGATGTCACTATCATGACCAAAGTGGCGGCCAAAAAAACCGCCGGCGTGCTGGGCGATGATCTCGCCCTGAATGCGCAACAGGTCACCGGCATCGCTGCCGAGCGCGAATTGCCGGTGGTGTGGGCGGTCGCCAAGGGCTCGTTCCGTAACAAGCTCATCCTGGTGCCGGCGGCGCTGGCCATCAGTGCGTTCGCGCCCTGGGCGGTGACACCCTTGCTGATGGTGGGCGGTGCCTATCTGTGCTTTGAAGGTTTTGAGAAGCTCGCCCATCGTTACCTGCACAGTGCCGAAGAGGCCGCCGCCGAGCACGCCCATCTGCTCGAAGCAGTCGCTGATCCGAGCGTCGATATGGTGGCCTTTGAGCGCGAAAAAATCGTCGGGGCGGTGCGCACCGACTTTGTGCTGTCGGCCGAGATCATTGTCATCTCGCTGGGCACGGTGGCGGGCGTGCCGTTCACGCAACAGGTCAGTGTGTTGTCGGCTATAGCTATCCTCATGACGGTCGGTGTGTATGGTTTTGTCGCCGGCATCGTCAAACTCGACGACGCCGGCCTTTATCTGGTGGCGCGTCCGGCCGCGATGGCCCAGACCCTCGGCCGCGCTTTGCTGGTCGCGGCACCGGCCTTGATGAAATTTTTGTCGGTGGCCGGTACCGTCGCGATGTTCATGGTCGGTGGCGGCATTGTCATGCACGGTGTGCCGCTGCTCAGCCACATCGGCCATGACGTGGCCGCGTGGGGTGCGACCTTGCCGATGGTCGGTGGCCTGTTGCACCTGTTATTGCCATTGGTGACGGACGCGCTGGCGGGCATTGTGACTGGCGCGCTGTGCCTCGCCGTGGTGATGCCGGTGACGCGGCTTGTGGCGCGCACACGCAGCGCGACTTGATCGAGATTCGGAAAGCGTTCTACGGCGGTTGATCCCCTGTAGGTGCGAATTTATTCGCACATTGATGATTACGGCGAGATGCTCAGCCCCGCCAATGAATGTGCGAATAAGTTGGGTGTAGGTCTGAAACTGATTTTACGAATCAAGCGCTTGGTAGTCGCGAGCTTGATTTCGGCAACAAACTGGGATCGTAAGGGATCAATAGAAGTATTGAGCGCGATATCGCATCGGTAGGGTCGTTCCGATCGTTGTGGGTCAGACTTCAGTCTGACACTGTCGTG
>CAMCBY010000224.1 GCA_945873015.1 Klebsiella pneumoniae | reverse complement strand
GCAGCATCAACAAAAAATTGAACATCCTGTTTCCGACCGGCATGTTCATGGCGGCCCATTTCATCGCCATCGACCCGAGCCTGAAATATCTGCGGGTGGCCAATTGCGGACCGTGCAGGGTCAAATGCAGTTGCCAGCCTTTGCGTGCGCTTGGCGCACTGTCGTCGGCCTTCGCATCCGCCGAATTGCTGGCGTCGATGACGCTCGTATCACACAGAATTTCGACTGCGGTAATGTCGTCGGCCTGCGGCACAGGCCCGCAGAACTTCTCAAGTTGCGCAAGCACTGTTGGCAAACCGTGCATCGCAGTAGGGTCCATGCCGCGCATCGCGCTCAAGACCCGTTCGGTGCCAAAAGCTGTGCCATCGGGAGCCACCGCTTCGAATAAACCATCGGAGGCCATCAACACCCGTGTGCCAGGTTCTATCGGCAAGGTGCGCGGTCCGTCGCGCAGGAACATGTCCTGGGTAATCCCCAGCGCCAGGCTGTGGGCGACGATGTTGGTCACCGGCTGCGTCGGATCGGGTCCGAATATCAGCAGGTCAGGCATGCCGCAATTGGCCACCCGCAGATATTTCAGGCTCGGGTCGATGGCGATGAAATGGGCCGCCATGAACATGCCGGTCGGAAACAGGATGTTCAATTTTTTGTTGATGCTGCGCAGGATCTGCTCGGGCGCGAAACCCTTCGCGCTCATTGCGCGAAATACTTCCGAGACTGGCAAAGCCCCAATTGCGGCAGCCAGACCGTGCCCCGTGAAGTCACCCAGCAGGATATAGATTTCGCCCGACGGCGCACGCGCCGAGAGATACACATCGCCGCTGAAACGCGCTGCCGGGTGCAATTCGGCACAGATGGTCGGATGGCTGAAATTTCCGGCACCCACCACCCGCGAAAAAAGTTTCTCGGCAATCTGTTCGTCGCGCACCTGCTGCGCATGCAGCGACGTGACACGGTCCTGCAGTGCCTGAATGCGTTGCAAGGCAGTGATCTTGGCGCGTAACACCGCAACGCTATAGGGCTTGGAGAGAATATCGTCACCGCCAGCGTCCAGGCAGCGCGCCACCGTACTTTCATCCGATAACGCGGTCAGGAAAATGATCGGCACAAAACGCTGCTGTTCGCGCGACTTCATGATGCGGGTCGCCGCTACGCCGTCCATGACCGGCATCATGACGTCCATGAAGATGATGTCGAAGCGTGTCTCGCTGCTCGCGGCAACAGCTTCGGCGCCATTGACGCATTCCGTGATGCGATAACCGAGCCGCCCCAACAGTCCCCGCAGGATCAGACGATTGGTCGATTCATCATCGACCACCAGTGCACGCGGGGCGTGCTCATCAAGGTCAATGGGATCAAGCGCGGCGGCGGTGGATTCGTGCATGAATGGCGTGCTCACTGTCGTTGGGTTCGCTGGTGCCCGCTCCATGCGGGGCAGAGTCGGCGGCCAGGGCCGGCCAGTTAGTAGCGGCGGCGGTGTGCAGGCGCTGTAGGCCGCGCCGACAGTAAAGGCCGTGTGTGCGACGGCCGCTATGGCCTGCACGGACGACATACCGGCAGGGCGAGCGCCTCCTTTGAGCCACACACATTCAGTTTTCATGCCATGGAATTGATGACTTCCTCGCAGGTCGCCGCGTCATTGGACAGCGCACATATTCAGCAACAGGTGCTGGATGTGCTGACCGACAGGGTATTCTGGAAGGACGCCGAGGGCCGCTTTCTCGGCTGCAACCTGCCCTTCGCGCGCGATGCCGGTCTGACCGAAACCCGCGCCGTGATCGGGCTCACCGACGTTGATCTTGCGTGGGGCGCACAAGCCGCGACGATGGCCGCTGACGAACAGCGCATCCTTGAGGGTCAAAGCCTCGCGCTGTCGGTCGAGCGACGACTGCTTATCGCGGGGGGCGCGGAAATCGATGTGTCGTGCGCAATGTTCCCGCTGCGTGACCCCAGCGGCGCGGTCGTCGGTCTGTATGGCCGATACCATGATCTCAGTGCGCAACAGGCCACTGATCATGAACTCCGTGAGGCACGCGATCGCGCCGAGCTGGCTTTCAGCACCAACCGGGTCGGTTTGTGGGACTGGCACGTCGATGAAAAATACCTCGTCACCAACCCCACCTGGTGGCGCATGCTGGGCGAGGACGCAAGCCCGGAACGGGTGCCGGACAGCGCCTATTTCGAGCGCGTCCATGTGGATGACCGCGTCCATGTCACGCGCGCGGTCGAACAATTCCTGCGTCATCGCAGCGATGTGCTCGACTACGAAGCGCGCATTCGCTGCGCCGATGGCAGTTATCGCTGGACACGCACCGTCGGGCGAATAGTCAAAGGCCAGGAGCGCAATCATCGACTGCGCGTCATCGGTCAGAACATCGACGTCGATGCAGCCCGCCGACGCGAAGCGGCGCTGCAGGAAGTCACGGCCGCGCTCGATGCCGCTTCGGATCAGATTTTTATCATCGAGCCGGACAGCCTGCGGCTGGTCTATGTCAATCGCGGCGCCTGTGTCGGCACCGGCTATTTCCCCGAGCAGTTGCTCAACATGACTGCTCTGGATATTGCCCAGGAAACCGATGAGGCCAGTGCACGCTCGATGGTGCAGCGGCTTATGGACGGCGAAAGCAGCACTATCACCTTACGCACCACTCTCACGCGCTGCGATGGTGAACGTGTGCCGATAGAAGCTTCATTGCAGCACGTGCCCGGCCAGGGTAAAGCCGGCCGCGGACGCGTGGTCGTGATAGTGCGTGATGTGAGCGCGTGGTTGGCACGTGAGCAGGTCTTGTCGGAGATGAACACCGCGATGGACGTCGCCGGTGATGCAATCTTCATCCGCGATATTGCTACTGATAGTTTTGTGTATACCAATCGCGTCGCCAGCACCCTGCTCGGCTACTGTCGCGAAGAACTGGCGGCGATGACGCCGTTTGCCTTTGATCGCAGCACCACCGAAGAACAGTTGACTGCGATGCGTGCCGCCCTGCTGCGCGACCCAGGCAAAGCGGTGGTCATGGAAGCGATATTCGAGAGCGCCGATGGGCGCGATATTCCAGTCTCGGTATCGAGCAATCTGGTCGCGGGAATCGGCGAACAAGGGCGCGTGATCACGCTCGCACGCGACATCACCGCGCAAAAGCTGCGCGAAATTGTCCTGCAACGCGCGCAGACCCAGGCCGAGGCCGCCAATCACGCCAAGAGCGACTTCCTCGCCAACATGAGTCATGAGATTCGCACCCCCATGAATGGTGTATTGGGCATGCTCGATCTGCTTGGCAGTTCACCACTCGATGTAGAACAAGCGGGTTTTGTCAGCACCGCACGCAACAGCGCCCGTGCGCTGCTTGGCCTGTTGAACGACATTCTCGATTTCTCGCGCATCGAAGCGGGTCAATTGCATATCGACAGCATCGACTTCGATTTGCACGCGCTGGTGCAGGACGTTGCGCGCAGCATGGCGCCGCGCGCGCAGGATAAGGATCTCGAACTGGTGTGTGACGTCGGCCCGCAACTGCCGCGCCACCTCAAGGGCGATCCGGGCCGTTTGCGTCAGATCCTGGTGAACCTGTTGGGCAATGCCATCAAATTCACTCACGACGGCGAAGTGGTGCTGACGGTATCGAATGTAGCCGAACACGAGGGTCGTCATTCCTTGCGCTTCAGCGTCCGCGATACCGGCATCGGCATCGCGCAGGAAAAACAACCGTTGCTGTTCAAGAGTTTCTCGCAGGCCGACAGCTCGATCACACGCCAGTTCGGCGGCAGTGGTCTGGGGCTCGCGATCAGCAAACAGTTGTGCGAACTCATGGGCGGCAACATCGGATTCAGCAGCGCGGCCGGTCGCGGCTCAACATTCTGGTGCGAGCTTGCCTTTGCCGCCAGCGACAACCCGCGCGCGGTCAGCCCGATAGCCGACATCCGCGGTGCCCATGTGCTGGTGGTGGACGACAATCTCAGCCATCGCGAAGTGCTGGCCGCGTATTTGCGCGTGTGGGGGGTACGCTGCGAAGCGGTCGCGAGTGCCAGCGCCGGACTCGATTATCTGCGCTTTGCCGCAGTCGCCGGCGAAGCGGTGCAGATAGTGATCATCGATTCGAGGATGCCCGACAGCGATGGCCTTAAGGTCGGAGCCGAGATTCTTGCAACCAGCGGCGAACACGCGCCGGCACTGGTGTTGATGAGTTCGGTGGCACGGCGTGGCGACGCGCAGGCCGCGCGCGACGCGGGTTTTGTCGCGTATCTACCCAAGCCGACCCATGTCGATGATTTGCATGCGTGTCTGTGCCAGGCCCTCGGGCTGCACGCGCGCCAGAGCGAAACAGGTCAGGAACTCATCACTCGCCACAGCCTGCGCGAGCGACGCGCCAGCGGCGCGCACCTGCTGGTGGTGGAAGACAATGTGGTGAATCAGGAAGTAGCGCGCGGCATTCTCGCGCGCCTGGGCTATGGCGCCGACATTGCAGTCAACGGCCATGCCGCGCTTGAAGCCCTGGCCAGCCGCGACTACGCGCTGGTGCTGATGGATTGTCAGATGCCGGAGATGGACGGTTACGCGGCCAGCCGAGCCATTCGTATCGGTGATGGCGGCGTGCGCGATCGCGGCATCCCGATCATTGCCATGACTGCCCATGCACAAAGCTCCGACCGGGACCGCTGTCTGGCGGCCGGCATGTCGGACTACATCTGTAAACCGATAGATGCCACCGAGTTGCAGGTCATGCTGCACAAATGGCTGCCGGATAAGTCACCTGACGGCACCGACAGTGAGCGGGCGGACTTGACGCCCGCCAGTATGCACGACGCGGTGCTGGATCTGGCTTCGCTGCGCCAGCGCCTGTGCGATGACGAGGTGCTGCTCGCCACGGTGCTCGCCAGTTTTCTGCGTGATACCCCGACGCGCCTCGCCGCCCTCACCAGCGCGATAAGCGATGGCGCCATCGACGAAGTCCATCGCCATGCGCATCAACTGCGTGGCGTAGCGGCCAATGTCGGCGCGCGACAACTCGCGGCGCAGGCCGCACAAGCCGATGATGCTGCAGGTGTCGGCGACGCCGCGACGCTCGCAGCGCTTGGCGAGGCTATCGTGCGCGCGTTTGACGATGTGCGACGGCGGGTCGGTGAACTCGAACGCAGTGGCCAGGTGCCACGCCTGTCGGAAGTGTGAGTCGGCCCCCCAGCAGAGCAACACGCGCGCGCCGCTGATACAAATCAAACGCACAGGGCGCGGCGACTGCTAGGCTTGTAGCTCGCCCAACGCGAGTTCGCCAGCGCTATGCCGGAACACATCGACCAGGTCACGTTGTTCTATCGTTTCGGCTCGGCGCTGCTGCTCGGCTTGCTGGTCGGTCTGCAACGCGAATACGCCTCCAAGCGTGGCAACGACGACCAGCGCGAGTTGTTCGCCGGCACCCGCACCTATGCGCTGTTCGCCCTGCTCGGCTGCACCGCTGCACTGGTCAGCACCCTGGCGGCCTCGCCGTTGATTCTGCCGACCGTGATCCTCGTGGTCGGAGTGATCATCGCCATCGCCTATCGGCGTTCGGTCGACAGCGGTCGTCCCGGCATGACCTCGGAAATCGCAGCCTTTGTCACCTTGTTTGCGGGTGCGCTGTGTTTCTGGGGTGAACTGCGCTTCGCTGCCGCGCTGGCGGTGACGACCACCGTGCTGCTGGCCGTGAAACTTCACACCCGCAGTCTCGCCAGCCGCCTCACCGGCGAAGATGTACGCGCGACCCTGACTTTTGCCGTGCTGACCTTAATCATTCTGCCCGTGCTGCCGCGCCATGGTTTCGGCGCACCACCTTTTGACGTGCTGGTGCCCTACAAAATCTGGCTGATGGTGGTGCTTATTTCCGGCATCAGTTTTCTCGGCTACGTGATGATTCAAGTGGTCGGCGCGCAACGCGGGGTGGGCTTGACCGGGCTGTTGGGGGGCCTCGCTTCGAGTACTGCGGTCACGCTGAGTTTTGCAGAACGCAGTCATGGCGCCGACGCGCTGGCCAAACCCTTCGCGCAGGCTATCTTGCTGGCCTGGACGGTGATGTTCGTACGCGTGCTGGTTACCGTGGCGATTATCAACCGCTCACTGCTGACGCACCTCTTGCTGCCGCTCGGCGCGGCGGCGCTTGCCAGCCTGATTTATTGTGCCTATCTCTATTTTTCCCAGCAGGGCGATCCGCCCGGCGAAACTCAGGATTTTGACAACCCCTTTGAACTCGGACCCGCGCTGGGGTTTGGCGCCATCTATATGCTGGTGCTGCTGCTCGCCAACGGCGCGCGTATGTATTTCGGTCAGGCCGGTTTGTATGCCTCGAGTATCGCCGCCGGCCTAGCCGACGTCGATGCGATCACCTTGTCGATGGCAGAACTCAGTCAGGCACCCGATGGACTCGCGCCAGAGATTGCGGCGCGTGCCATCGTGCTGGCCGCCGCCGCCAATACCCTGACCAAAGCCGCCATCGTATTAAGCGCCGGAGCGCCATCGTTGAAACGCGTCATCTGGCCGGGACTCATCGCGAGTCTTGGCATAGCGCTCGGTGTGACGTTTCTCCTGTAGTTGTGTTCACACCGTGCCGGGCGGATGCTCGAGCGGTCGGGTATCGTGAAACTTGCTGAAATCCACCTCGACCACGCCGGGGCTGCGCTCGTGCACGGTATCCAGGTAGGCGTGATGCCAGCGGATCTCCTCATGGTGGTAAGAGTGTCGCGCGCTGACCTGTTGCGCATAATTCTCATCGTGCCCGCTGATGATGTAGGTGAGACTCACATCACGCGCGGTCATTTCTTCGGCGCTGAGCCCGAACAACGGGCTGTGCTCATCCAGCTCGTGATAGATGAGCCACGACAGGATCAGTAACGGGCTGTCGTCGCGCACCAGGCGGGCACGATGTG
>CAMCBY010000223.1 GCA_945873015.1 Klebsiella pneumoniae | reverse complement strand
CGAGAGAGCGCAACAGGCCGCCCATCTGACTATCTTTCAGCGCACTCCCAACTGGTCCGTACCGGCGCGTAACGCGCCGCTCGCGGCGGCCCAGCAAGACGAGATCAAACGCGACTACCGCGGCTATCGCGCGCGCCAGCGCAAACTCGGTCCGGCCTGTCATCAGCCACCCAACAAACAATCGGCGCTGGCGGTCGATGAGCATGAACGTGAACAGATTTACGAAGGCTGGTGGGCGCGCGGCGGTTTGTCTTTTCTAGGCGCGTTTGGCGATCTGATCTTCGACCCGCGCGCCAACGACACCGCGACGCAATTCATTCGTAACAAGATTCGCGCCACTGTCAAAGACCCTGCGCTGGCCGAGAAGCTGATTCCTGATCACGCGCTCGGCTGCAAACGCGCCTGCTCCGACAGTCAGTACTACGAGACATTTAATCGCGACAATGTCAGCCTGGTCGACCTGCGCGAAGCGCCGTTCGAAACCTTCACCGCGACCGGCATCCGCACCACCAACGCCGACTACCCGCTGGACGCGGTGGTGTTTGCGACCGGCTTCGACGCCATGACCGGCGCCCTCGAACGCATCGATATACGCGGCATCGACGGCCTCGCGCTCAAGGACAAGTGGGCGGCCGGACCGCGCACTTACCTTGGCCTCGCCAGCGCCGGGTTCCCGAATTTGTTCATCATCACCGGCCCCGGCAGTCCCTCGGTGCTGGCCAGCATGACGGTCGGCATCGAGCAGCACGTCGATTGGATAGCGCAGTGCCTGGAATGGCTCGCAGCGCACGGCGCGAACCGCATCGAAGCCGATGTGCAGGCAGAGGACGCGTGGGTGGAACACGTCAACACCGTCGCCGCCAAAACGCTCATGCAAGGCTGCAACTCGTGGTATGTCGGTGCGAATATTCCCGGCAAACCGCGCGTGTTCCTGCCCTACGTCGGTGGATTCCCCCGTTATGAAGCGCGCTGTAACGACGTTGCGACGAACGGCTATGCGGGCTTTCGTATCGATTGAGCCAATCGGCTCCTCCGGCAGGGGCCGTCACAATCGACGCGAGGCGCTTGCTCCTCCCGGTAGGTGCGAATTCATTGGGTGTAGGCCTGAAACTGATATGAAAAATCGACCGCTTGGTAGTCCTGAGCTGAATTCAGGCAACAAGCTGGGTTGGTGAGTAGCCGGTAGCGGTATTGAGTGCACTATCGCAGCGGCGGGTCGTCCAGATCATTGTGGGTCAGACTTCAGTCTGACCCACAGAAGATTAAATGCCGAGGCTCGGTTTGAGACTTACACCCATTGCATTCGAACATTCGCGCTCGGACTGCATGCCACGGCACGCCATTGAATGTGCGAATGAATTCGCACCAACAACAGAGTGAAGTTCAGAACGGGGCGCCGGCACGCGCGTCCCAACACCCTCCGCGTGAAGCCAGCCGTCATCAATGTCGGCCAACGCACCGATCGCCGCCGAACGGCCGGCTGGAGTCGACCCCGCCACGCACCGTCAAGGTGGTGCGCTGTGCAGCATAGGCTTCACCACGTTATCCACGCGAGAAATCGAAGCAGGACGCTGGTGTTATCCGCGGATAGGGGCGTCGCGCTGGCATGGCCAGTGACGATCACTTGAGACGCGACCACACCGTTTCTGCCGCCGATGAACGGTGGCATATTACCGATGCCTGGTGCGACTACCGCCGATGCAGACAGTGGAAATAACAGCCCCACTGCGGTGATGGTCGGCTGGCGCGCGGGTTGAGCGGGCCTGGGTCGCCGGCGTGGCGTCTACTGGCGCCAATCAACTTCACCGCAAGACCGCGCCGTGGCGGCACGGCATACATCGTATGGGGAGACATCGATGTCCGATTTGATGAGTGATAACGAAGTCATTCAGCGCGTGCTGGATCATGCCAGCGCCCACAGCACCGACCTCGGTGAGAGCGTGCGACGTGTGCCGGTGGATGACTATCGGTCGCAGCAACGCTTCGAAGAAGAAATGGAGCTGTTCAAACGCTTGCCGATGGTTTATTGCCCGTCGGCGGCGCTGGCCGAGAACGGTGCCTATGTCGCGCGCACCCTCGCCGGCGTGCCGCTGGTGGCGGTGCGCGGCAACGACGGTGTGGTGCGCACCTTTCATAACGCCTGTCGCCATCGCGGCATGATGCTGGCCGAGGGTGAAGGCAAGGTCGGCGGTTTTGTCTGCCCCTATCACGCCTGGGCCTACGCACTGGACGGCAGTTTACGCAACGTGCCCGGCACGCACGGGTTTCCCGGGCTCGACCTCAACAGCCACGGTCTTGTGCAGGTGTTTACCGAGGAGCGCGGCGGCCTGGTGTTCGTCACCCAGAAGGAACCGCTCTCGGCAGGTGCGCTTGCGAGTCTTCCCGAATTGATGGCGCCCGGCCAGGAAGTATTCGAATACAGCAGCTTCACAGACGATGCGAACTGGAAGCTGCTGCTCGAGACTTCGATGGAGGGATATCACATCAAGGCCCTGCATCGCACTTCGTTTTTCCCCTATGGTTTCGACAATCTCAACGTGGTCGAAACCTTTGGCAACAATTCGCGCATCGTGTTTCCGTTCCGGCGCATCGAGAAGCTGCGCGACACACCGCAGGAGAACTGGCGTGCCGATGGCATGCTGACTTATGTCTACCAGTTGTTTCCCAATACCCGCCTCGCCACGCTCTCGAGCCACTACCTGCTGGTGATCCTCGAGCCGGAAACGGTGTCGCGGTCGCGCTGGATAATTTATCGTCTGCGTCCGCCGAGCGCCGACGCGCAGGCTATCGATCTCGAAAAATCCAAACGCGATGCGGCCTTCATCAAAGACAATGGCGTGGTCGAAGACCGTGGCGCGGCGTGTTCCATCCAGGCCGGCATGGCGGGCAGCAGCAACAGCCATTTCACTTTCGGACGCTTTGAGAAATCTGCGGTGCATTTCCATGAGCAATTGGCGGCCCACCTCGCTTTGCTCAAGATTCAAACCGCCAACGAAGGGAGCTGACCGGTCATGACGCCATTCCACTACGGACCGTTACGCGGCAACTTTGTGCTGCTACCGATGGAGAACGTGCACTACGGCGCGGGGTGTCTCGACGCGTTGGCCGCGACACTCAACGCGCACGGCATACGCCGGGCACTGCTGATTACCGGCACCACCCTCGCCACGCAGACGCCGCTGGTTGACAAAGTGCTCGCCGCCGCCGAGGGCCGTATCGCCGGCGTGTTTCACGAAACCGTACAACATGTACATCGCGAGTCGGTATTGCGCGCGGCCGCGGCGGCGCGTGCGATCGACGCCGATGGCATCGTCTCGTTTGGCGGCGGCACCCCCAATGACACCGCCAAGGCCGTGCTGCTGGCGCTGGCGGACGAGGTCACCTGCCACCAGGATTTTGATCGACAGCGCGTGAAATTCAGCTATCCGGCCAGTATTGAAGTGCCGCCAGTGCGCGGACGCGCACTGCCGATGATCGCGATATCCACCACCCTCTCGGGCGGTGAGTTCACGCACTTCGCCGGCGTCACCGACGAACAGCGGCACGTCAAAGATCTCTACATCGACGCCAAACTGACGGCCAAGGCGGTGTTCCTCGACCCGCAACTGACCCTCGATACGCCACTGTGGTTATGGCTCTCTACCGGCATGCGTTCGGTCGATCACTGCATCGAAGCGTTGTGTTCGACCAGCGCGCATCCCTTTACCGATGGTCTCGCCGCCCAGTCACTCACGATGCTCGGTCGTGGCTTACGTGCGTGCAAAGCTGCGCCGCAGGATCTCGCCATCCGCACCGAACTACATCTCGCGGCATGGATGTCGGTGTGCGGGCTGGCCAATGTCACGGTCGGATTGAGTCACGGCATCGGTCATCAACTCGGTGCGCGCAATAACGTGCCCCATGGTCACACCTCCTGCGTGATGATGCCGGCGGTCATGGATTACAACAAAAACCACGTCGGCGACCGTCAGGCGCGTATCGCCGAACTGCTCGCTTGCGACGTGCACGGCGCCAGCGTGTTGGAGGCCGCGGCCGCCGGTCGCGCGGCGGTCGCGCAACTGGTACGCGACCTCGAATTGCCGACGCGCTTGCGTGAGGTGGGTGTCAGCCGTGACGACTTTGCAGCGATCGCCCGCGATGCCATGGAAGATCTGGTGGTCGCCACCAATCCGCGCCCGGTAACATCCATCGAGGATGTCATCGATGTGCTTGAAGCCGCCTATTGAGGGCGTCCCGTGAGACCTTTAGCCGGAAAGTCAGACTCGATGACGAATACACCCCAATCCGCTCCCCATCTGCTGGTCGAGAAACGCGACGGCATCGCCTATGTCACGCTCAACCGCCCGGAAAAACGCAATGCCTTTTCCCCTGAGATGCTGGTGCGGCTGTGCGACGCGTGGCGCGATCTGAGAGAGGACCCGGGCACCCGCGTGGTGCTGCTGACCGGTGCCGGCGACAAGGCGTTTTGTTCCGGCGGCGATATGGGCTCGACCATTCCACTCATGATGCGCACCCGCGAACCAGTCGGCGAATGGGAAATACGATTTTCAGCCGACAGAAAACAGCTCGGCGCAGCGATATTGCGCGACACAAGTTTTTTCAAACCGATAGTGGTGGCCATCAATGGCCACGCCCATGCCGGTGGTGCTGAGTTTCTGCTCAGCACCGACATCCGCATCATGGCCAGCACCGCCACCATCGCCTTGACCGAAGTACGTCGTGGACTCATCGCTTCCGGCGGCTCGCTGGCGCGTTTGACGCGGCAGATCCCGTGGGCCCATGCGATGGAACTTGCCTTGGGTGGCGAACCGATCAGTGCGCAGCAGGCGCTGGAAGTCGGTCTCGTCAATCGCGTGGTGGCGCCGCAGGAAGTGTTGCCGACCGCCGAGGCTTTCGCGCGACGCATCTGCCTGGGCGCGCCCATCGCACTCATGAAGTCAAAGGAAGCGATGGTACGCGGCAGCGGCCGTCCGCTCGAAGAAGCCTTCGCCATCGAAACCCAATGCACCAAGGACAACGCCCGCAGCGATGATGCCAAAGAAGGTCCACGCGCCTTCATGGAGAAACGGCCGCCGGTATTCACTGGCAGGTTGCCCGACGCATGAGTCTGCTTAAAGGTGTGCGCGTGGTAGAGATGGGTTTCTGGGTGGCCGGCCCGTCGGCGGGCGGCATCCTCGCCGATTGGGGCGCAGATGTGCAGAAGCTCGAATTGCCGAGTGGCGATCCGCTGCGCAGCATCTACGGCGCGCTGTCTGGCTCGAGCGAATCACGCTGCCCGCCGTTCGATCTGCACAATCGCGGCAAACGCAGCGTCGCCATCGACGTCAATCAGCCCGAAGGCCGCGCGCTCGCCATGCAGCTTATTGCCGGCGCCGATATATTCATCACCAACATGCGTCCGCAATACCTGCAGCGCGCCGGTCTGCATCATGAACAACTGCTCGCTGCCTATCCCAAACTCGTGTACGGCATTCTGACCGGTTATGGTCTCGATGGGCCGGACAAAGACGCGCCCGGTTACGACGTCGCCGGTTTCTCATCGCGCGGTGGTGTAGCCGGCCGCGCCACCCCGCCCGGTGGCATACCACCGGTCATTCCCGGTGGCCTGGGCGATAACGTCACTGCGCTGGCGCTGGTGGCCGGTTTGCTCGGAGCCTTGTGGTCGCGTGAGCGCAGCGGGCTCGGACAACTGGTCTCAACGTCGCTGCTGCGCACCGGCATCTTCTGCGTGAGTATGGAAATGTCAGCGCGACTCGCGCTCGGCCGTGTGCAGGCCGCGCCGTCCCACGAGCGTCCGCCCAATCCGCTCATGAATTCCTATTGCGCGTCTGACGGCAAGTGGATTTGGCTGATTGGCGTTGAGGCCGCGCGCCACTGGGTGCCGATAGCCACGGCATTGGGCGTGCCACACGTGCTGGACGATGAGCGCTTCGCCACCACCCGCGACCGTCATCGCAATGCCGCCGCGCTGGTCGAGATCTTCGAGCGTGCTTTCGCCACTCACACCCGCGATGAGTGGGCGGAGATTTTTCGTGTGCATGATGTGTGGTGGGCGCCGGTCAACACGTTTGAGGATCTGCTCACCGACGCGCAGGTACAGGCCGCCGGTGCATTCGTCAGCATGCCGACCATGGCCGGCGACGGCTCGACGCAGATGAGCATCGCAACTCCGGTGGACTTTGGCAGCCAGAGCGTCGCACCACTCAAGGCGCCACCGACCATCGGCGCGCATACCGATAGCGTACTCAGCGAACTTGGTCTGGACGAAACTGAAATTACACGTCTGCGCGCGGCGGGCATCATCGCCTGAGCGCGCGCGCCTTCCTCATCATTGCAGCCTGACAACACTGAACATCCATGAGCCACACCTTCAGCCCACTGGCGGGCATTCGTATCGTTGAATTCGCGACCAGCATCGCCGGCCCGTCGGCGATGATGATCCTTGCCCAACTCGGTGCCGATGTGATCAAGGTCGAAGCACCCCACGGCGACGACGCACGCGCGTGGCCGCCGCATATCGAAGATCGCAGCGTGGTGTTTCGCCAGATGAATGTCGGCAAGCGCGGCATCGTTATCGATCTGAAACAGCCGGCCGGGGTGGAAGTGGCGCTGGCGCTCACCGACAGCGCCGATGTGGTGCTGCAGACCATGCGCCCCGGCGTTGCCGAGCGTATCGGCATCGGCGCGGCTGCGGTGCGCGCGCGCCATCCCGAGTGTATTTATTTCGACATGAACGCGTTCGGCACCGGCCCGCTGGGGCGCGACATGCCGGGCTACGATCCGATGGTGCAAGCCTTCACCGGCATCATGGCCATGACCGGTCATGATGATGCGCCACCGACCCGTTGCGCGCCGTCAGTGATCGATCTCGGCACCGGGCAATGGATAGCCATGGGGGTGCTGGCGGCAGTGCTTGCCAAACAGCGCGGACAGACGGTCGGCACGATGG
>CAMCBY010000222.1 GCA_945873015.1 Klebsiella pneumoniae | reverse complement strand
TGTGTGTCAGTTCAACGCCGACCCTGGCACTGGTCGCCGCGCCGCTGGCAACGACACCCACCAATGTGCCGGAGCCGAGTTCGCTGGCCCTGGCCGGTGTTGCTTTGCTGTTCTTGCGGCGTGGCGGTGGCCGCGCCTGAGCTCTGCGTGATTGCAGGGGCGAATAAATTCGCACCTGCGGGGCAACGACGGCCGGATGTAGGTACGAATTCATTCGCACGCTATAAGGAGGGCTCGCGAGTCGGCGCGAGCGCCAGGCTGCCGAGCAAAGTGTGGAGCGGATGCGGTTACGCCATCGGTAGATTCCCCCTGCATTAACCCACCGCAATAACGCCAAGCCGGACCGCCGCGCGCAGCCGACACTCCGTCATATTCGAAGTTTATGGTCGGCCACGAATTCTGCAGCGCCGGAGCACAGCCATGGCACGTCTGACCCTTATCTGCCCCGTCTTGCCGTAATGCGTATCGCCCTTGTCACGGACGCCTGGCAGCCACAGGTTAACGGGGTCGTGCGGACTTTGGGCATGACTGTCGATTGTCTGCGGCGCGCCGGGCACGAGGTGCTGACGGTCACGCCGCTCGACTTCAGTACCGTGCCGTGCCCGAGTTACCCGAGCATTCGTCTTGCGGTGCTGCCCGGCCGACGGGTAGCAAAACTGCTTGCAGCGTTCGCCCCGGACGCCATCCACATCGCTACCGAGGGACCGCTAGGGCACGCGGCGCGACGCTATTGTGTACGCCATGGTTTGCCATTCACGACCGCCTTTCATACCCAGTTCCCCGAATACATTCGTCTACGTGCGCCGTTGCCGGTGGCGTGGAGTTATGCCTATCTGCGGCACTTTCATGCGGCGGCGGCCTGCACCATGGTGCCGACCGCCACCCAGCGCGACAAACTGAGCGCGCGGGGTTTTGCCAATCTGCGCCTGTGGGCGCGTGGCGTCGATACCGCAGTGTTCCATCCCGCGGAACCGGTGCACTGGGATTTCCCACGCCCAATTGCGATCTACATGGGGCGCGTGGCGGTCGAGAAGAACATCGAGGCGTTTCTTGACCTGCCCGGCTTAGGCAGCAAGATAGTGATAGGCGATGGCCCCGATCGTGAACGGCTGGCGGCGCGTTATCGCGACAGTCATTTTCTCGGGCCGCGTTACGGGCGTGATCTGGCGCGGCACCTGGCGGCGGGGGACGTATTCGTGTTTCCGAGTCGCACCGATACTTTCGGTCTGGTCTTGCTGGAAGCGATGGCCTGCGGCTTGCCGGTCGCGGCCTATCCGGTGCAGGGACCGCTCGACATCATCGTGCCCGGCGTATCAGGGGTGCTGGATGAGGATCTCGGCCGCGCCGTGCGCGGCGCGCTGACCTTGGCGCGCGCGCCGTGCGTGGCCGAAGCGCGACGCTATTCCTGGGACGCCTGCAGCGCTGACTTTCTGAGTTACCTCGCGCCGATTTCCGCCGTCAATGGCAGGCGCAGCGAGGTCAGGGATGCCGGCGCGGCATAGTCGATTTCACGACGCACGCGATAGGGCTGAAAACGCGCACGCAGCGCCGCCGCCAGCGCGTCCGGAGTGTCGAACAGACATTCGGCTGGCACCTCGCCGCGCTCGCGCAGGCGCGCATCGGCGTCAAAACCATAGCTCGCCATGAGACTGCTATAACCCGCTGCGCAGGCAGCGCGGTAATCGCCAATTTCATCGGCACACAGCAAAGATTCGCGATAACGACGCGAGGCCATGCCCTCCAGCACATCCAGTTTGTTCGCACCTGCCGGCACCGGCACCACGAAGTCCAGACCCGCCTCGTACACGCCGCTGCGCGCCAGCACATGGCGGATGGTTGCGCCCGGACGCAGTGTGAAGTTACGACTGACGATGCCACAGTGAATGCCGGGCTCGGCAATCATGTGGTTCACCACGTCGATGAACTCCGGATAGATATAACCGCATTCGCGATAACTCTCGGTCAGCCGCGCACGCAGCTTGCGGGTCTTGGGCAGACTCATGCCGACCAGGTTGTTGAGCAACTCCTTGCCGCCACCGAGATATTTGAGAAACTTGCGACGATTGCGAAAACGCTCTTCGTCACCGACATCGAGACCAAAGCTCGCCATCGTATCGCGCAGCAGCGCATAGGAATTGATCAGCAAGCCATCGAAGTCGAGCACCACCAACAAACGTTTGGTCGGCATAAACGCCTCCTTAGACACGTCGTGCAATACGCACGAGGGTAGGGTAGTAGGCAAAAATGTCAGTTATAGGATCGGTCACCAGCTTGACCAGCCAGATGAGCGCATTGCGCAGCCCATGTTTCGGCGTAAGACGGGCAACGTGGCCAAATACGACCACGGCCGTGAAGGCAAACCACTGTTGCGCGACCGCAGTGGCCAGCGCTGGCAGAGTGGCGAGTTCGAGCTGTCCGGAGTGCACGACATTGACCAGCGGAATGAGCAGATAAATGCCCACCACGCGAGTCTTGGAGCGGGTGTCGAAGCCGAGCAGCAACTGTTCCTTGTCGTGACAGGGTGGCTCGATGAGCGCATGACCAATCTGACGCACGAACAAGGCGGCGAGACCCAGCCACATGGCAGTGACCAGATCGGAAAACACCAGCCAGTAACAGAAGATGAAAGTGGCCGAACTCAGCAGATGCAGGAGCTGATTGATATGGTCACTGTGGGACGCGACATGGTCGTCATGTTTGCGGCGCATGACTTCGCGATAGAAACTTTGCAGCGCGCGCGGCGGTTGGATGATGGCGGCGACCATGTCGCGCGTGAGCTCGCTCTTGATGTCCTTTTCCCGATCAGGATGTTCACTCGCCTCCAGCCACCATTTGTCGGCGCGCATGCGTGTGGCGGCAGTGATGATGGCGGTGCGCAAGTCGCGCAGATCAAAATCGTTAAAGTCCAGATTGAACATGCAGCGGCCGGTGCCGACCCAGCTCAGATTCACGCCCTCGGCGCGCAGGTAATACTGCAACAGCCAGTTGTAGCGGCTCGGTGCGGTGAACTGCAGCGTCCAGATGCTGCCGAGGCTGGTCACCGTGACCGGCAGGCCCGCCAACTGCAGCGCACGACTGGTCTCGCTGGCCCAGCGCGCAGTGCGCACGTTCAAAGTCTGCAACTCGGCGACCGCGGCAGGTGTGCTTATCCACTTCAGGAATTCCGCCATTGCGCCCATGGTCAACGGATGGGCGGCAAAGGTGCCGACCACATAGGCCATGCGCATCGGATGCTCGGGGTCGTAACGGCGCATGAGCTCATGACGACCGCACACCACACCTATCGGCATGCCACCGGCGACGGTCTTGCCGTAACACACCATGTCGGCCTGCACTTCGAATGCGGCCTGCGCGCCGCCCGCAGCGAGGCGAAAGCCGCTGAACACTTCATCAAAGATCAGCGGCACGCCGGCCGCAGTGCAGACCGCGCGCAATTCGCGCAACCAGCGGCCGTAGGGAGAGGTGCCCTGCTCGGTGCGGCGCACTTCGCTGTTGAGCAGAATGGCGTCGTTGGGAGGCGGTGAATTCGGGTGGAACGCCTGCACCGGGTTGACCAGCACGGCAGCAATCTCAGCCCCGCGCACGGCAATCAGTTTCAGTACCGCCGGGCTCATGTCTTTGACGGTCAGACAGTCCTCGATGCTGCGTTCGCTGCCGAGGCCGGGCTGCACGCCGTCCCACCAGCCGTGGTACGCGCCGGAGAAACACAGCACCAGTTTGCGCCGGGTGTTGAAACGCGCGAGGCGCACGGCCGCCATCACGGCCTCCGTGCCGCTGGCATGGAAGGAGACCTCGTCGAGCCCCGAGATGCGCTTTAGCGCGGCGACATTGTCCGCCACCAGCGGATGCAGGGGGCCAAGCACCGGTCCCAGATCGCGCACCCGCTCCCAGCCGTTGTCCAGCCATTCTTTGTAGCGGTCGTAGCCGGCCAGATTCACCCCATAGGAACCGCTCACATCCAGTGACCAGTTATCGTCGAGGTCGCACAAACGGCTGCCCTGACTGGCGGTCGCAACCGCGGCGAGATTAAAGCCGTCGCGCATGACCCGCGCGAACGGGAAGGGCACCCGACTGGCGTCGCTGAAGCGCAGGTCCGACAGACTGCCGCGCACGCTCGCGGCCCAGGCGTGCGACTTCGGCGCACGCTCGGCAAGCTGGTAACGCAAGTGATGCAGACCACGGCGCCGCGCTTCGATAAAACGTGTCGGTGCACCATCGGCCGCCAGCAAACGGCCCTCGTCGCTATCACGGGAGCGCACCAGGTGAGCCAACACACGTGCCACGCCCGGCGTCCAGGCGCGTGCCGCCAGTGTCACCCAAAGGCGGCGCGCGTGATGGAGAACCAGCACCAGCAACAGCGCACCGAGCGCAATGCCGAAGGCCACCAATCCACTGTGGGGCAGGATGTCGAACACTTGCTCGGGCATGGTAATGACAACTCCATTAAAAGGGTGGCGATGCATGCGATGCGCGCACTGTCCGCTCACGGTGTGAACGCGCGATGACAACTGTGCAGCGGTTTGGTGACGTCGGCGCCGCTGCGCCCGCGCGCCGTGCGATGTCACCGGGCTGTCGCGCTTTCATCACGGCGCTGTCATCACGCCCCCATAAGTTGCGCTGCGAACGTGCCGCCGGCACGACATCGACGGGAGGCCGCTCTGAGCGCGCAACTCACACTGTCAGATCGTATCGACCAGACCATCTTCGATGCGGTGTATTCACGGGCGCTGGTCTACAACACCTGCTGGGAAGACCCGGCGGTCGACCGTCGCGCACTGGCGTTACGCCCGTCGGACCGCATGCTGGTTATCACGAGCGCAGGCTGCAATGTGCTCGATTACGCGTTGCTCGGGCCACGACGCATCGACGCAGTCGACGCCAATCCGCGCCAGACCGCACTGCTCGAACTGAAACTGGCCGGCATCCGACGCCTTGACCACAGCGATTTTTTCGCCTTGTTCGGTCATGGCGTACACCCGCGATTTAACGAGATCTATCAGGATGTGCTGCGCAAGGACTTGTCACCCTTCGCGCAGAGCTTCTGGGATGCGCGCGGCGGCTGGTTCTCAGCGCGCAGCGGCGGTTTCTATTTTCATGGTCTGTCGGGCATCGTGGCGCGCGCCTTCCGAGCCTATCTGCGTCTGCGTCCGCAGCTCGGACGTTGTATCGAGCGCCTGTTCGACAGCGCTTCGCTCGACCAGCAGCGTGAAGTCTATGAGCGGCAGGTGGCACCCTTGATGTGGGGGTTCTGGATGAACTGGGCCTTGTCGCGCCAACTCACCCTGTCGATGTTGGGCGTGCCGCATCCGCAACGGCGCGAGGTGATTGCCCAGCACCGCCACGGCGTGGCGGGTTTTATCCGTGAATCTATCGAATATCTGGCGCGCAACCTGCCGTTTCGCGACAACTATTTTTATACGGTGTACGTGCGTGGCGCCTACGCGCCGGAGTGTTGTCCGGAATACCTGAAGAGTGAGTCCTTTGCCGCACTCAAAGCGGGTCTGGTTGATTGCATCGTGCCGCACACCACCACGGTCACGCAGTTCCTGCGCGGTCATCCGTTACCGGTGTCGCGTTTTGTCCTGCTCGATCACATGGATTGGATGAGTTCCTACGATTACCCCGCGCTGGTCGAGGAATGGCAGGCAATCCTCGCCAGCGCCAGCCCCGATGCGCGTATCCTCATGCGCAGCGCGCATGCGCGACCGCGTTATCTCGACCAGCTGCGCCTCGGCCCCGGTGGCCCACGCCTGCGCGAGCTGTTGCGTTTCCATGACGCGTGGGCGGATGAGTTGTCGCGCCATGATCGCGTGCATACCTACGCCGGTTTTCACATCGCCGATGTGGGGGTGTGAGATGTCGCTCAGCGCCGAATTACGCACCTTGTGGCATCTCGCCCGTGGCAGCCGCGCGAGCGGTAGCCATGCCGCGCGACTCGAAGCCTTTTACGCCCCCCAGGCGGCCTACTACGACCGTTTTCGCGAGCGCCTGCTGCGCGGGCGACCGGAGTTGCTGGCGGCGCTCGATATTCGTGCCGGTCACCATGTGCTGGAACTCGGTGCCGGCACCGGCCGCAATGCCGAATTCTTTGCGCCGATGATTCCCTCGCTTGCGCGCCTGACCTTGGTCGACCTGTGTCCTTCGCTGCTCAGTGAAGCGCGCCGCCGCGCGCAACGGTGGCCCAATTGCGAAGTGGTCGAAGCCGACGCGACGCACTACGTCGCGCATGGTGTCGACCGCATTGTGCTGTCCTACGCCTTGTCGATGATGCCGGCCTGGGAGGCGGTATTGTCGCGCGCCTACGCGATGCTGAAACCCGGCGGGCTGATAGGGGTGGTCGATTTCTATGTTTCTGAAAGTGACCCGCGCGCTGGACTGGTACGGCATGGCGCCGTGACGCGCCACTTCTGGCCGTGGTGGTTCAAACACGACGGCGTGCGCCTCAGCAGCGACACCCTGACCATGCTGCGCCTGCGTTTCGAACAACGGCATCTGCTCGAAGGCATGGCCGCGGTGCCGTGGACGCCCGGCTTGCGTGTGCCCTATTTCCAATTCGTCGGACGCCGACCGTGAGGCCAGCCCATGACCCGAGTGCGTGCCATCTTCCTGTCCGATGTGCATCTCGGCACCCGCCATTGCCAGGCCGAACGACTGCTTGAGTTTCTGCGCGACTACGAGTCTGACTACATCTATCTGCTCGGCGATATCGTCGACCTGTGGGTGATGGGGCGCGGCATTCACTGGTCGCCGGCGCAGAATACCGTGGTGCAGAAGCTGTTGAAACGGGCCCGACACGGAGTGCGAGTGGTTCTGGTGCCGGGCAATCATGACGAAGCGCTGCGCGAGTATGACGGTGTGTCTTTCGGTCATATTCGCGTTCTACGCAATGCCGTCCATCACAGTCTCGATGGTCGGCGTTATCTTCTGATCCATGGCGACCAGTTCGATCAGGTCGCGCGTTACCACAGGG
>CAMCBY010000221.1 GCA_945873015.1 Klebsiella pneumoniae | reverse complement strand
ATCGTGGTGGGCGACCCCCATGCGGTGGCGGACATCCAGCAAAACGAGATCAAGGACGTGTTTCGCTACCGCGACCAGCACGACGATGCGCCCTATTTCAATTGGCGCATGGTGATCGATAACAGCTATCAGGCGCCGTTCGCGGCGACCCACGAAAACATCGCCGCCCTGGAGTTATCGCGCGAGTTGCCGCGCCATACCCTCGCATCCAATCTGCGCCGGGTGTTCTCGACCATCGTCGCCGGCAATGTCAAAGAGGCAGGCATCGCCGCGGTCGAGGCGCACGGGCCGTTCAAGATCCGTGGCGAGCAGGCAATCATGACCGCGCTCGATGGCCTGCTTGGGCGTTTTGTCGCGCAGCACCGTATGAAGCTGCCGGGGCGCGCCTACAGCCCGTGTTATGAGATTGTGCGCTGACGCGATGCTGTGATTTCTATTGCACCGTTGATGCAGGAAAGCGCCGCACTCAATAGCCCGTCAACTCGACATAACCAAGGCCGGCAGGTCGACCCTCGCGGGTGACGGTCACCGCACCTTCCCAGTACTGGAAACGTCCGCGCCATTCCTGATCGGCCAGGCGTGGCGTGAGTTCCAGGCTCAGTTGTGCGCTCGGCACTTCAAGGCGCCACCCTTGCGGGTAAGAACGCGCACTGTGCGGACTGCGCCACTGAGCGAGGGTTTTAATCTGCACATCATTTGCCGTCAGCCTGTGTGGCCTGCCCTGCGCATCGACATAAGTGCCAGCGCTGTAAGTGTCGGTGCCGCCGTTGCGCTGGCGCAGGCGATAGAACATGAGGCTGCCGCCGTCGGCAAGTTGCAGCGCGAACCAGTCCCAGCCGGCCTGTTCGCGCGACAACGCGCTGGTGCTCCATTCGCGATCCAGCCACGCCTCGCCGCGCACCTGGTGGCTACCGTCGGCCAGTATCAACTCGCCCTCGGCGTTCAGTCTCGGTAGCGAATAGTAGTAAGACGCGTTACCCGCCGCCGCGCTTTTGCGTGACAGACCGGCCTCGCCCTGCAGCACCACCGCACTGGCCGCATCCAGGGTGAGAGTGAGCGATACCCCTTGCTGGGCGGCGTGCAATTGCCAGCGTCCGTTGTCGTCAAGTTCAACGCGCCAGTCATCCAGCCACACCGCCGCCGGGTTCTGTGAGGTGCCTGCTGTCGAGGGCAGCGCACGACTCATACGCTCAAAGGCGTGGAATTTTTCTGTCGCGATATCACTCAGTGCGAAATGCCCGAGCAGTACCGTGGGTGTGCGCCACGCCGACGGCGAGGATTGTTTGTCGGCCGCGAGTTCGAAACGGAACAGGGTCAATTGAAAGCCGAAAGGACGCTCGTTGGCATCGCGCAGGTGGCCGGTGAAATACCACCACTCAGAGCGGAACTCGGGATGCGCGGCGTGATCGCGGGGAAACTCAAAACGGTGCGGTTTCTCGGCGTGGGCGAAGCCGCTGTCATTGCGCTCGCTGCTCAAAGCGGCAATCGCGTTATCAGCACGGCTGGTGCTGGGCTCGGTAGACGGCGCGTGCCGCACAACCATCTGCCAGACGAGCAGCACGACGGCCAGCAGCAGGACCAAACCGCCACGTTTATTCATAACGCAGCGCCGTGGCCGGATCGATACGCACCGCGCGTTCCGCCGGATAGATGGTCGCTGCGAGCGCGGCGGCCAGCGCGCCGAAGGTCGGCGTCAGCAGTGCCGGTAAATCGAGTGTGAGCTGCATGCTCCAGCCAAACGAGCGGATGTTGATCACCGCTATCAGCAGCTTCGCAATCAGCACGCCGAGTGGTAACGCAAAACCCGCCGCGAGTAATGCGATGACGGCCGTCTGCAGATACAGCGTCGCGCGCAGGGCGGCGGGCGCGAGCCCGGTGGCGAGCAGTGTGGCGTATTCGCGGCCGCGTTCGAGGTGCAGCGCGAGCAAGGCATTAAATACGCCGAGCGCGGCGATGGCGGCGGCGAACAAGGTCAGCACATGGGTGACGGCGAAGGTGCGGTCGAACACCGCCAGCGAGCGCGATTTCAGATCCGCATTCGACCACACCGCGAGGCTGCCATCTGGCGGCACCATACGCAGCAGTTGATCTTTGAGTGTGTCGCCGGCCAGTGGCACACGCGGATAAATGCCGATGCCATGCACGCGTTCGTCCTGCCAGTAATGACGGAAGCGCGTCAGGCTTATCGCAACCATGCCGCTTTCGCTGCCGTAATCGCTGTAGATGCCGGCGATACGGAACGACTGCCGCCCGCGCGGCGTCGGAATGGACAGCCTATCGCCGACTTTCTTGTGGCGATGATAGGCCAGCGGTTCGGAAATCATGGCGACATCCTGCTGCTCCCAGGCCGGCCACGGCGCACTGCCATGCAGGAACTCAAAGCCGCGCTCAGCGACCGCCGGCAGCGTATAGGCGGTGACCCGCAATTCGCCGTCACCATCGATGACGCGCACGCGGCGGATCTTCGACACGTTCGCAACTTCGGGCAGGGCGCTGACGCGACTGATGAAGTTCTCATCGAGGCGCGGTGCGGCCTGTTCGTCAAAGCCGGGCGAGATGTAGATTTCGGCGCGCAGCAACTGGGTCAGCCAGTCATCGACCGCGCCACGAAAGCTGGCGACCATCAAACCCACCCCGATACTGGTGGCGGTCGCCGCCATCAACGCCGCGACGGCCATGCCGATGCGACCCATGGAGCGCGCCGCGCCGCGTACCGCAAGACGTAAGGGCAAGGGTCGCAGATGGCGATTACGATGAGCGAGCAGCCCAAGACCACGCTGCACCAGCCACGGCACCACCAGCATGGCGGCGAGGATGGTGCAGCCGAGCGCGGCAAAACCAGCGTACAGCGAACGTGACGACCACAGCAGCAGGGCAATGGCCAGTATTGCGCAGGCCACGCCGACCCACGCTGCGCGCGAGAGGTTGAGCGCGGCGCTGTCGGCATTGACCGAATAACGCGCGGCATGGGCCGGGTCGGCGTTCAGGGCCGACCACGCCGGTAAGGCTGCCGCCAGCAGCGTGGTGAACGCCGCCAGCAGGACGCCGAGCAAGGCCAGTTCCGGAGCGAAGGCGAGGTGTCCGCCGCCGCTCGCGAAATAATGATCGCGCAAGGTCTGGCCGACCGGTGCCATGAGGGCGCCTGCGAGCACATAACCAAGCGCACAGCCGAGCACGCCGCCGAGCATACCCAATACCAGCGCTTCGCCGATGATCAAGCGTGCCAGTGCCGCGCGTGTCACGCCCAGCGCACGCAGACGCGCGAATAAGGATTGGCGCTGCATGACCAGGAACGACATGGTGTTGTAGATCATGAAACCGCCGACCAGCAGGGCGAGCAGACTCAAGGCATCGAGGTTGGTATAAAAAGCATCGGTGAGGCTGCGCGCACCGCGTGCCTGGCGACCGGCGTCGACCAATTGCAACTGCGCTGGCAAGGCTGCGCTGAGCGCGCTCAGCGTTGCGGCATGTTCGCCCTTGTCACCGGCATCGAGTTCGATGCGGGTCAGGCGGCCGGGTTTGTCGAGACTTTCCTGGGCGGTGGCGATATCGACCAGCGCGATGTCATCGGCGAGCGCCAGCCCCTGCTCGGCGCGCGCGGCGGGGCTGGCGAGCAAATGCAATGGGTGCTTGCCGCTGTGCAGCTTGAGCGTGCTGCCGGGGCTGAGTTTGAGTCGCTGAGCGGTGCGTGGAGTCAGCAACATGCTGCCGGGCACGGTGACAAAATCGAGCAGCGCAAAGTCGCTGGTGCCTGCCGCGCCGCGCACCGCGAGCGCGTCGACCCCGAGCATCTGCAGGGGCTGCGTTCGACCTGCCTGGGTGAAACGCACGCTGCCGGTGAGGATGGCCGTCGGCGCCAGCGCCGGGGCAACATCGCGCACCAGGCGCAGATGCGCCTCGTCGAAATCCTCGCCATCGAGCGCCACTACAAAATGTGTGGCGTGGCCGAAGACACTGCGCAGCGACTCGGCGAACGCCTGGCGCGCGCTGGCCTGGGTCAGCAATATGCCGATGACGATAGCCACGCCGAGCGCGATGCCACTGACCACCAGCGCACATTGCGCGGGATGACGCGACAGGAAACGCAGACTGGCGCGCCATAACAGCATCAGGCGCGCGTTCGCAGCGCGCCATCGCGGAGTTCGAGCACACGATCGGCATGGCCCAGCATCTCCTCGCTGTGGGTCGCCATCAGCAAGGTCGCACCGGCCGCGCGCACGCTGCGTTCAAACAGTTCGATGACTTCGCGACCGGTCTCGCGATCAAGATTGCCGGTCGGCTCATCGGCGATGATCAGGCGTGGCCGGTGCGCGATGGCGCGCGCGATGGCGGTGCGCTGCTGTTCGCCGCCCGAGATCTGATCGGGGAAACGGTCGGCGAGGGCGTCGATACTCAAATCGGCGAGCAACTCCCTGACCCGCGCTTCACTCGGCAGATGATTCAACTCCAGTGGCAAGGCGATATTCTCGCGCACGGTCAGGGTTGGCAGCAGATTGAAGGCCTGAAATACAAAGCCGAGACGGGCACGGCGAAATGCGGTGCGTGCGCTGGCGTCCCAGCGTGTCATGTCTTCGCCCTCAAAACTGAGCGTGCCGCTGTCGGGCCGGTCCATGGCGCCGATGAGATTGAGCAAGGTGGTCTTGCCCGAACCACTGCGTCCGACCACGGCGACTATTTCGCCGACATAGAGATCGAGATCCAGTTCGCGCAGGATGCCGGGGCGTCGCTCGCCCGTAGCGTAGGTGCGCGCCAGGCCGCGCGCGCGAAGCAGAGGCGGGGAATTCATAGCGCAAGGTTAAGCGAGCGGGCAGGTGCGGGCAAACCGCGGTTGTCGCGTGTGCACGTGGTGGATATCACAAAGTTCCACATTCGAGGTGACGCAGTTCCGGATGGCCGTACAGTTGGAGCGTACAGTCGCTTCACCTTAGTTTCCTCCTCAATACTTAGCCCCGCCCAGTGCGGGGCTTTTTCTTGCTGCGCGCGCCGTCCACTTGGCGTTGACCGGCCAGAGGTGATGCTCTACGGTGCGATGCGACTCAAGGGCCGCTCGGTCGCGGCCGATTAGGGACAACCATGAAATTGAGCGTCGTCATCCCCGCCTATAACGAGCGGCACACCATCGGTCCTTGTCTGGTCAAGGTGATGGCGGCCTTGCCCCATGTCGAAAAGGAAATCGTCATCGTCGACGACTGCTCGCGTGATGGCACGCGCGACTGGCTGCGGGCCCAGGTGGATGGCCTGACCGGCACCAACGCGGCGCTGGAACTCGACCCCGACGGCAATGTGAAGGTGGTCGCGGGCAATACCGCTTTCACCGTCCGCGTGCTCTACCACGACACCAATCTTGGTAAAGGCGGCGCGTTGCAGACCGGCCTCGCCGCCACCAGCGGCGATGTGATGGTGATCCAGGATGCCGATCTCGAATACGACCCGCAGGACTGGGTTGGCATGTATGACCTCATCGCGGTGCGCAAGGTTGCCGATGTGGTGTATGGCTCGCGTTTCTATGGGCGCCCGCATCGTGCCTTGTATTTCCATCACTACATGGCCAACCGCCTGATCTCCTTTCTGTTCAACGCGCTGTATAACCAGACTCTCACCGACATCGAGGTCTGCTACAAGATGTTCACCCGCGAGGTGTTGAACACCCTGCGCCTGTCAGCGCGCGACTTCGGTATTGAGGTTCAGTTCAGCGCGCAGTTCGCTCGCGCACGGCGCTGGCGCATCTACGAAATGGGAATTTCCTATTACGGCCGCACCTACGACGAGGGCAAGAAGATCAATTGGAAGGACGGCGTGAAAGCGCTGTGGTACCTCGTGAAATATCGTTTCGATCTGTAGGACGCGACCGGGTGGCGTCGCGCGCGGTAGTCAAAAACGCGGCGATGGCCGTGCTCGGCCTCATCCTCGGTGCGGCTTTTTTGTGGCTGGCGCTGCGTAAGGTCGATTTTTCTGAGCTGCGCGCGACCGTCGCCAGCCTCGACTCCTCATTGATGTTGCTCTCGACGCTGCTCTATTGGGTGGCGTTGTCGCTGCGCGTATTGCGCTGGCAGTTATTGTTGCGCGAACTCGGGCCGGCGCCTTTGCCGGCGGTGGCTGAGACCCTGGTGGTCGGTTACGCGGTCAACAATGTACTGCCGGCGCGGCTTGGCGAAGTGGCGCGTGCTGCCTATGCCAAACGTCGGCTCGGCATCGGCCGCGCGCGGGTGTTCGGATCCATTGTCATTGAGCGGGTGTTGGACCTGCTGGCGATCCTCGCCTGTCTCGGTGGCGGACTGGTGGTGTTGTATTACGCCGATCACGCTGCCCGTCAACCCACTTTTGAACTGGTGGCACTGAATGCCGGCATCATCATCGGGCTTGCGGTGCTGGCGCTGGCAGTGTTGCGCTCGGGAAATTTCGGGCGTTTGCGCGTGCCGCCTCAAATCACGACCCTGTGTCTGGATTTCTGTGCCGGTGTCGCGAGTCTCAACCGCCGTTCGGCGCTGCTCGCGGTGGTGCTGAGTGCGATTATCTGGTCATTCGAAGTGGCGGCGCTGGTGCAGGCCTTCCGTGCGCTGGCGGTGCATCTCGAGCTTGGCCAGGCGATGCTGGTGATGGGAATCGCGTCATTGAGCACACTGGTGCCGACTGCGCCAGGTTATCTCGGCACCTATCAATTGGTGTTTGCGCTGGCGATGACTGCGTTTGGTTTGCCGGAATCGATTGGTATCGTCGCCGCGGGCGCAGTGCAGGCCTGTCTGTTCGGCTCGGTGACCGTCGCCGGCGCCGCGATTCTCACACTGCGTTCCTTGCGCAAGGCCTTCGTCGGGCACGCTCGAGCCCTGTAGGTGCGAATTTATTCGCACATTTAAAGAAGGCCTCAATCCTTTAGCGAGAAGGGCGTGAAGTCGGTGCGTTTGTCGTAGAAGTCTTCGTTCTCAGCACGTTTCAGAAAATTGACCACCCCATAGGTCACGGGGGTCATCACCACTTCCACTGAAATCTTGAACAGGAAG
>CAMCBY010000220.1 GCA_945873015.1 Klebsiella pneumoniae | reverse complement strand
AAGACTCATATGCGGCCGGCCCCCAATGTAGAGCAGTCCGCCATAACCACGTCTTACTGTGCCGCTATTAACGGCACAGCTTGAGCGCTCGGGGTTACTTGCCGCCCTTCTTCAGACGAGCAATGACCTGATCGGTGATATCAACTTTTTCGCTGGCGAACACCACACCCGTGCCCAGCACCATGTCGAAACCCTGTTCCTTGGACAGCGCGACGATTGCTTCGCCGATCTGCTGCTGGATGATCGCCATTTCCTCGTTGCGACGGAAATTGACGTCTTCCTGGAACTCCGTGGTATCGCGCTTCAGATCACGACGCTTGGCCATGATGTCGCGCTCGACCTTGCCGCGCTCGGTCTCGCTCATGATCGCACCGTCTTTCTGGATGCGATCCTCAAGACCTTTCAGATCTTTCTGTGAACCCACCAGCTTCTGATCGCGTGCAGCAAACTCTTTTTCGAGTTTGACACGAGCAACCTCAGCCTGAGGCGCGGCCTCAAGTATGCGCGGTGCATTGACCACACCGATTTTGTAGTCCGCCGCCTGTGCAGCGGTGAACGACATGGCGGTAGATAACAGGACAACGAGGGAAAATCGATCAAGGATTCTCAAAGCAGTACTCCAGTGCGTTTTAGGATGGTTTTGGTATCTGCGGTGCGCATAAACGCACGCGTTGCGGAACTCGTCTTATGCCCAAGGGATGGCTGGCACATGACAGGTTGAAACTGTTGACCGCGCTGGTTGGCGGTCAGCGTCGGTGACATATTCAATTCGGAATCTCCCCTGCGCGCTGGCCGCGCCCATTGCCCCATTATGTAACCGTATTCCCGATCTTTCCAGACCGCGAGAGGGTCAGAACTGGGTGCCGAAGTTGAACTGGAAGCGTTGGATATCGTCTCCCGGACGGTCTCGAAACGGCTGCGCGACACTGACGGACAACAAGCCGAAGGGTGACATCCAGATGCCGGACACACCCGCCGACATACGCACATCGGAAAACCTGACTTGCTGTTCAGCAGACCAGACGTTACCCGCGTCAAAGAAGGTCGACAGACGCACCGACTTGAACTCGGCCAGGAACGGCACCGGGATGATCACTTCCGCACCCGCGACCGCCTGGATGTTACCGCCTAATGCGCGGCCAAAGATGTCTTCCGGACCCAATGAGCTTTCCTGATAGCCGCGCACGGTACGCGGGCCACCACCATAGTAGTTCTCAAAGAACGGCAGCTCTGTGGTACTGCCATACGCACCACCGTAGCCCAGTTCACTTCGCAGCATAAGAATGTAGTTGCGCGCCAATGGTGCGTATAGTCTCGACTCGAGGTTGACCTTGTAGTAAGTCAGGTCGGCACCCGGCACGGTGACCTCACCACGGATACGCTGCAAGGTACCGCGGTCTGGGAAAATGGCCGAGTTGCGGGTGTCGTAAGTGAAGGCGCTCGACACACGAATCAGATTGTAGTTGTTGCCTTCACGCGCCAGGAAGGCCGCGATGATCGGATCGAGGAACAGCGGATTGGTGTTGATCGACGTCGACTCGTAGGACAAGCCAGCGTTGACGAAATGGTATTCCGTAATCGGGACGCCGAAATTCATGCCGCCCGACACAGTCTTGGTGTTGTAGCGGATGATGTTGGTATTGCCGGCGTCGGTCTTCTGGTAGGAGAAGTCGAATCCGCGTGCGACACCGTCGGTGGTCCAGTACGGGTTCATATACCCGACACGGAACGTCTGATTGATTTCGCTGTTGGCGAACGCGAAGCTCACGCTCTTGCCGCTGCCCAGGAAGTTGTCCTGCTGTACGTTGGTATTAAAAATGATACCCGCTGCCTGCGAGAAACCGACGCCCAGCATGAGGTTGCCGGACGGACGCTCCTTGACCGTGAAATTCACATCGACCTGATCGGTCGAGCCTGCCACCGCCGGGGTTTCGACGTTGACGTCTTCGAAAAAGCCGAGACGGCGCAGGCGCGTCTTGGAACGCTCAACTTTGGCGGTCGAAATCCAGCCGCCTTCGAGCTGCCGCATTTCGCGGCGCAACACCTCATCGCGGGTCTTGGCGTTACCGAAGAAATTCACCCGTCGCACGTAGACACGCTGGCCAGGGTCGACAAAATAGGTGATGCCGGCAACGCGGCTCTTCTCGTCGATCTCGGGAATGGCATTGACGTTGGCGAACGCGTAACCCTCGTCGCCAAGACGATCGGTGATGAGCTTGCTGGTGGCAGTCAAGTGCTTGCGCGAAAAGGTCATGCCCTTACGCGTGACGACATACTTGAACAGTTCTTCGGCTTCGACGATCAGGGTGCCGGCCAGCTTGACGTCACCGACCACGAACTTTTCTCCCTCAGTCACATTGACGGTGAGGTAGACGTCCTTGTTGTCGGGAGTGATCGAGACCTGGGTCGAATCGACGCTGAAATTGAGATAACCGTTGTCCTGATACAGCGAACGCAGGATTTCCAGATCGCCCGACAGCTTCTGCTTCGAGTACTGGTCGTCTTTCGTGAACCAGCTGATCCAGGTCGGGGTATTGAGTTTGAAATTATCGCGAATCTGCTCGTCGGTAAACGCCTCGTTACCGATGATATTGATCTGTTTGATTCGGGCTGCTTCACCTTCGGAGATGGTAAAGGCCACCTCGACGGTTTTGTCATCGACCGGAATGATTTCATGCTCGATGCGCACACCGTACTTGCCGTTGGCGAAATATTGGCGCTTGAGTTCCTGCAGGACCTTGTCGAGTTTTGATTCGTTGAAGACCTCGCCCTTGGCGAAGCCGACTTCCTTAAGGCCCTTGGTCAGATCTTCGGTCTTGATCGCCTTATTGCCTTCGAAGGTGATTTCCGAAATGGTCTCGCGCTCCTGCACGATGACGACGAGAACGTCGCCGTCGCGTTCCAGGCGCACGTCCTTGAACAGGCCGGTCTTGAACAGCGCTCTGACCGCATCACGGGAGCGTTTGTCATCGACCGAATCGCCGACGCTGATGGGGAGATAATTGAAGATGGCGCCGGGCGAGATCCGGTCCAGTCCCTCGACCCGGATATCGTCGACAACGAATGAGTCCGCAGCGGAAGCTCCCACCGCGCACAACATCGTCAGGCCGCACATCCAGCCTGCTTTAAAGGCTTTCGACATAAATATGTTTATTTATTATTGGGTAGTTCCGTCACCAGCGTTCAGAGAATGCGCAGGATGTCGTTGTAGACGGCCAGCCCCATGAGGCTCAACAACACCACCAGACCGAGTTGCTGTCCCCATGACTGCAGGTGTTCAGACACCGGTCGACGCGTCGCGAATTCTATCAGGTAATAAAGCAAGTGTCCGCCATCGAGTATCGGAATAGGCAATAGGTTGAGTACTCCGAGGCTCACACTCACTAGGGCTAGGAATTCGAGGAAACGGGCGAGCCCCAGTTTGGCCGACGCGCCGGCGTATTGCGCGATGCTGATCGGGCCACTGAGGTTGCTCACCGAAGCCTCGCCGACCAGCATCTTGCCGAGGAATTTGAGAGTGGTCACACTCATACCGACGGTGCGATCGACTGCGCCGTTGAAGGCCGCCCACGGGCCGTAGCGCTCGACACCCATCGGGATGTCTTCCATGTTCTTCGGCACCACCGGCTCAGCGCCGATGCGGCCGAAGCTCTTGCCCCCTTCCTCGACCCGCGCAGGGGTAACGCTCAGGCTGAGCTGCTGGCCGCCCCGCTCGACCACGATTTCCAGTCGCTGCTCGGGATGCTGGCGGATGACATCGACCCAATCGCCCCAGCTCGCGACCACCGCACCATCGGCCGTCACAATACGATCCCCGTCCTTGATGCCGGCCGCCGCTGCCGCGCCATCGACCGTCACGCGCGCGATCACCGGAGGAATCAGTGGCACGTCGGGCGCCAGACCTAAAGTCTTGAAAAAATCACCCGCGCCCAGCTCGTCGACCGACACCTTGCTGACATCGAGCATGACGTGTTTGATCGCCCCATCACCGTCGCGCACAGCCAGCCGCAGCGCGCGCTGATCGAGGATGCCGTCCAGTGCGCGGCGGAACACGCCGTCCCAGGTGTGGGCCTGTTCACCATCGACTTCGATCACTTCCTGGCCGCGACCGAGGCCGGCGCGAGACGCAATGGAATCTGCATCGACGCTGCCGATGATGGGCCGCGGCCCGGTCACGCCGATCATGAGCATCGCCCAGTAGGCGAGGATCGCGAACAGGAAATTGGCCAATGGTCCAGCCGCGACCACAGCGATGCGGGTCGACAGCGGTTTACGATTGAACGCGCGGTGCAGCTCATGCTCGGCGACCTCGCCTTCACGCTCGTCGAGCATTTTTACGTAGCCGCCAAGCGGGATCAGGGCCAGCGCAAAATCGGTCTCACCCGAGCGCCACGACAGCACCGGCCGACCAAAACCGATGCAGAAGCGCAGAATCTTGACACCCAGACGCTTGGCCACCCAGTAGTGGCCGAATTCGTGAGCGGTGACCAGGATGCCCAGCGCCAGGGCGAAATACAGCAGGGTTTTCAGCAACTCCATCAATGCACTCCGTCGGCCAATGCTCGCTGCACGCACTCGCGCGCGCCGTGGTCATCGGCCAGGATGGTCTCCAAATCAAGGGCCGGCCGTGCCGTGACTCGCTCAAGGGCGTGTCCGACCAGACTCGGAATGGCTGTGAACGCTATTTTCTCGTCAAGGAACGCAGCTACGGCAATTTCGTTGGCGGCGTTGAGAATGGCCGGCGCAGTGCCACCGACACTCATTGCATCGCGCGCGAGGCGCAGACAAGGAAAGCGGTCGTAGTCCGGTTCTTCGAAATCGAGGTGACGCACACTGAACAAGTCGAGACGTTCGACGCCCGCTGCGCAACGCTCTGGCCACGCCAGTGCGTAGGCTATCGGCGTGCGCATATCGGGATTGCCGAGCTGGGCGAGCACCGAACCATCGACGTATTGCACCATTGAATGAATCACGCTTTGCGGGTGAATAACCACTTCAATCTGGGCCGGCGTGGTACCGAACAGCCAACAGGCCTCGATAACTTCCAGCCCCTTGTTCATCATGGTCGCCGAATCGACTGAAATCTTGCGCCCCATCACCCAGTTGGGATGGGCGCAGGCCTGCGAGGGTGTCACCGCATGCAATTGCTCAATCGGCCAGGCGCGAAACGGGCCACCCGAAGCGGTCAACAGGATGCGCTCCACACCAACGGTCGGCAGACCGTCGCCGAATTGCGGCGGCAGACACTGAAACACTGCGTTGTGCTCGCTATCAATCGGCAGCAGCTCGGCTTTATTTTCACGCACCGCGTCCATGAACAGCTGACCGGACATCACCAGTGATTCCTTGTTGGCCAGCATCACGCGTTTGCCCGCCCGCGCTGCCGCCAGATTGGGCAACAGGCCGGCTGCGCCCACAATGCCAGCCATCACGTAATCAACCTTGACGTGTGCCGATACGGTGGCGAGCGCCTCGGCGCCGGCTAGAACCTCGGTGTCGAGGCCTGCCGCCTTGCACCGCGCCTCGAGCGACTCCGCGGCCTGCGCATCGACCATCACTGCATAGGGCGGGTTCCAACGCTGGCACTGCGCGAACAGCCCATCGATATTGGTATTGGCAGAGAGTGCAAAAACAGAAAATCGTTCAGGATGGCGGGCGATGACGTCGAGGGTGTTGACGCCGATGGTGCCGGTCGAGCCAAGTATGGTCACCGCGGTGGTCATGGTTGCTCCATCAGGATAAGTCCGAGGGTGAATACTGGCGCGGCGGCCAGCAAACTGTCGATGCGATCGAGCAGCCCGCCGTGGCCCGGCAGCAGATTACCGCTGTCCTTGACCCCGCGCAGCCGCTTTAACAGGCTTTCAAGTAAATCGCCGACCACCGAGGCAACAAAGGTCACCGCGGTCAGCGCCAACAGTGCGCCCAGCGACATGGGTTTGAGCAAGCCGGCGCCGGCCAGCGCCAGTGCCTGGGTCCCGAGCAAGGCTGACATCAACCCCTCCCAGGTCTTGCCGGGACTGACGCGGCTGGCGAGACGGCGCTTACCGAAACGTTTGCCGCCGAAATAGGCAAAGATGTCAGCCCCCCAAACCAAAGCAAACAGCGCCAACAGCAATGCCGGGCCACGCGCGAGCAAGCTCAGGAGGGCGGCCAAGGCGGGAATGAGAGCGAGCCAGCCCAATACCGCCAGGACCACCGGATTGTCCAGTCGCGGACCTTCGTGGCGCTGATATTGGATGATCCAGACCGTCGCCCCGCACCAACCGGCGCAGCCGACCCCCAGCACAATCTTGAGCAGCGCGCCTTCGGCATCAAGCGCGAGGGCGCAACCGAGCGCCGCGGCGACGGTCACGGCGGCATAAGACCCGCGCGCGAGGCGCGTCACGAGGCCCGCCAGCGCGGCCCATTCGACCGCGGCACCAAACAGAATCAGGGAGAATGCCGCGGCCATCACTTCCGCAGGCAGGCGCAGGGTGCCGTACACCATGCCGCCACCGAGCACGGTGGCGGTCAGGATTCGGGCGATCAGATTCGACACGGGCAGGCAGGCGCGACAGTCGGCTGCCCGTCTGCGGCGACGAGCGTCATTCGGCGTCGGAACTCACTGTGTCGAGCTCACCGCTGACCTGCTCGCCGGTCATGCCGAAACGGCGCTGGCGAATGGTGTAGCTCTTGAGCGCGCGTTCAAATTCCGTGGTATCGAAATCCGGCCACAGACATTCAGTGAAATAGAGCTCGGTATAGGCGAGCTGCCACAACAGATAATTGCTGATGCGCTGCTCGCCCCCGGAGCGGATAAAAAGATCAGGGTCCGGCAGGTCCGCGAGCGCCAGACGCGCTTCGATATGGTCGGCTGTAATGTCCTGCGGAGCGAGTCCGCCTTCCAACACCTGGCTTGCCAGTTGCCGCACAGCCTGAGTGATATCCCACTGCCCGCCGTAGTTCGCCGCAATCACCAGATTCAGACGCTGATTGCAAGCGGTGCGCGCCTCGGCGCGCTCGATGCACTGCTTGAG
>CAMCBY010000219.1 GCA_945873015.1 Klebsiella pneumoniae | reverse complement strand
AGGAACGGAATAGCCGCGTGTATTGGGTTTCATGCAGTGCGCTGGCCATCGCCAGCGCCGGCAGACTGCCGCCGATGTCATCGTCGCCTAACGTCAGTCCATGCCCGACCGCGGCGGCCAAGGGTTCAGCCAGCGTGCATAACAGCCGCTGACCGGCGACCTGGCCTAAAGGAATCAATTTCACACCCGCCAGCACCTGGCCTTCCAGCCACGCCCAGGCGTAGGCTTCGGCCGCCGCAGCGCGCGGGATCTGCCAATGCAATGCGGCACACGCGAAACTGGTCGCGAGCGGCAGCGCGCGGCCCGCCGGCAGGGGCAAGGTAGTGATGCCGAGATCGCGCAACAGGCGCGCCAGGGCAAGGCCACGATCGCTGTCGTCGGCGCGCAATTCGCGGGTCTCGCGCTGCGCGATGAGTTGCGCGCTCCAGTGCTTGAGTGCCGCTTCGTCACCATCCGCTGCAGCGTCATACAGCCGCGCCAGCAAAGGGATGTCGACGCAGGTGATGGTGTGTTCAATCTGATCGCGCAACCAGCATTCGAGCGAATCTGCGCTCGTTACCCAAGCCAGCTCTACCGCCATCTCGAGGCCCTGGGAATAGGCATAGGCGCCAATCGGCAGGGTCGGACTGGCGAGCTGCAGACAGCGCATCAATGCGGTGGCGCCGCTGCTCAATGCGCGTGCCCGTGGCCATGATGGCCACCGAGGGCGGTGCCGGCATAGGCGCCGCTTTCCGGCTCGAAAATCACCGACTCTTCGCTCACGCTCAAACCCAACTGCTGCAGCATGTCGGCCAGCACATGGTCATTCAGGCAGCGCACCCAACCCGGCCCGACGGCGATCGCGACATGGCGATTGCCAAGGTGATAACAGGCGCGCGCAAGGCGCAGAGGATCGCTGGTGCGTGCGGTCATGACCGGCTCAGGCGCCGCTTGCACCCGCACTACCGATTCGTCTTCGCCACGCAGCAGGTCGCCATCGCGCAGCACGGTGCCCGGCGGCAGCACCAGCGCCGCTTCGCGACCGCTGTCCAGCACCACGCGTTGACGGCTCTTCTGGCGCTGTTCAAACGGCAGGGTGAGGGAATCCTGACTGGGCGCGACCATGCCGTTCAGTTTCTCGATCAGGCGTTGCATGGCGGGAGTCTCGCATCAAAACAGAAAATAACGCTGCGCGAGCGGCAGCACGGTGGCCGGCTCGCAGGTCAGCAATACGCCATCGGCGCGCACTTCATAGGTCTGACTGTCGACTTCGACGTGCGGCCGCGCGTCGTTCAGCACCATGTCGGCTTTGCCGATGCGTCGAGTGTTGGAGACCACGCCAATGAGCCGACGCAGGCCCAAGGTATCGGCCACCCCGGCGGCGGCCGCAGCCTGCGACAGGAAGGTCATGGACGTTGCCGCGAGGGCGCCACCATAGGCACCGAACATCGGACGGAAATGCACCGGCTGCGGCGTCGGTATCGAGGCGTTCGGGTCACCCATCGGTGCGGCTACGATCATGCCGCCTTTGATGATGAGGCTGGGTTTGGCGCCGAAGAAAGCTGGTTTCCACAGCACCAGATCCACCAGTTTACCGACTGCAATGCTGCCGACTTCATGGGCAATGCCGTGCGTGATGGCCGGGTTGATGCATATCTTGGCGATGTAGCGCTTCACGCGGCCATTGTCGTGATGGGCCGGATCGCCGGCCATCGCACCCCGTTGCACCTTCATCTTGTGCGCGGTCTGCCAGGTGCGTGTCACCACTTCGCCGACGCGTCCCATCGCTTGCGAATCGGATGAAATCATCGAGAACGCGCCGAGATCATGCAGGATGTCTTCGGCCGCGATGGTCTCGCGGCGAATGCGCGATTCGGCGAACGCCACATCTTCGGCAATCGAAGGCGACAGGTGATGACAGACCATCAACATGTCGAGATGCTCATCAATTGTATTGATGGTGTAGGGGCGCGTCGGGTTGGTGCTTGACGGCAGCACGTTCGCTTCCGCGCAGACCTTGATGATGTCGGGTGCGTGGCCACCGCCGGCGCCTTCAGTGTGATAGGTGTGAATGGCGCGGCCCTTGAACGCCGCCACGGTGTGTTCGACGAAACCCGATTCATTCAAGGTGTCGGTGTGGATGGCGACCTGCACGTCGAATTCATCGGCGACCGACAGGCAGGTATCGATGGCCGCTGGGGTGGTGCCCCAGTCCTCATGCAACTTGAGACCGATGGCGCCGGCGATGATCTGGTCTTCGAGTGCCTTCGGCAGGCTGGCGTTACCTTTGCCGAGAAAGCCAAGATTCATCGGCAGACCTTCAGCCGCCTCCAGCATGCGCGCCATATACCAGGGCCCGGGCGTGCAGGTGGTGGCATTGGTGCCGGTCGCCGGCCCGGTGCCGCCACCGAGCATGGTGGTGACGCCGGACATCAATGCTTCGTCTATCTGTTGGGGACAGATGAAATGGATGTGGCTGTCGATTGCACCCGGCGTGACGATTTTCCCTTCTGCCGCGATCACTTCGGTGCCGGGGCCGATCACGATGTCGACACCCGGCTGCACGTCAGGATTACCGGCCTTGCCAATCGCCGCGATGCGTCCGCCGCGTACACCAATATCTGCTTTGATGATGCCCCAGTGATCGACAATCAAGGCATTGGTGATGACCAGGTCGACTGCGCGGCTGTTGTCGTACTGACTCTGGCCCATGCCGTCGCGTATGACCTTGCCGCCGCCGAACGTGACTTCTTCGCCGTAGATGGTGTGGTCCCGCTCGACTTCGATGATGAGCGCGGTATCGGCCAGCCGCACGCGGTCGCCGGTGGTCGGTCCGTAAAGTTCGCTGTAAGCACGACGCGACAGACGACTCATGGTGCATCCTCCAACGGGCCCATCACCGCACCCTGAAAACCATAAACCTTGCGCTCGCCAGCATAGGCCACCAGCTGGACCGAACGGGTCTGGCCCGGCTCGAAGCGCACCGCAGTACCGGCCGCAATGTTCAGGCGAAAGCCACGGGTCGCAGCCCGATCAAATATCAGTGACGGGTTGGTCTCGAAAAAATGGTAATGCGAGCCGACCTGGATGGGACGGTCGCCAGTATTCGCCACGTCGACATCGACGGTCGCGCGCCCGACGTTTATTTCGATGTCTCCATCGGCGGGCAGGATTTCGCCGGGTATCAATTCCCCGCTATTGGCGGCATGGGTACTCATCGTGACGCACTCCCGTGGCAGTGTGATTCAGACAATTGGATCATGGACAGTCACCAGCTTGGTGCCATCGGGGAAAGTCGCCTCGACCTGCACGTCGTGAATCATGGCCGGCACACCTTCCATGACGTCGTCAGCGCTGAGCACCGTACGACCGAGCGCCATGAGTTCAGCCACCGTGCGGCCATCGCGCGCACCTTCCAGAATCGCGGCACTGATCAAGGCCACGGCTTCCGGGTAGTTGAGTTTCAGGCCGCGCGCGCGGCGCCTTTCGGCGAGCAGGGCGGCGGTGAACAACAAGAGTTTGTCGCGTTCGCGAGGTAGCAGATCCATGATTCTTTCCGCTCGTGATTCAGGTCGACCAGATGCGCGGCGCGTGGGCGTCGCGCGCCAGCAGGGAAGGACGCAACTGCGTCCGCAAACGTTCACATATCACACGCAGCGGGGCGATATGCGCAGCAAGCAGGCGACACACCAGGACATCGTCGAGCAGGGTCGCGCTGGCGAGCCCCTCGTTCATCGATGCCAGACATTCACGCGCGGCCTCAAGATGGGTGGGGTCCGCGCCGGTGGCAATCAAGGTCGCGCAGGCAGCGTGGCCACGTAGTGCCGCGCCGCCGGCGCTGAGCGCACGTCCGGCGGCGGGGCGCAGCCGCTCAAGCAGCAATGGCACACCATCGCGATACAGGGCGATGCGCTGATCGACCATGCCCAGATCAAACCCTTCGCCGCACGCGGGCCGGCCCAGGCAGAGCATTTCCCAGCCCATAAAACGTGCGCGCGGCGCGAGTTCTACGCGGGTCGCGATACGCGCTCGTGCCGCGTCGAACAGAAGATTCTCCTGCGGCAACCATTCCAGGCTGGCGTCATCGGCGACGCTGAAAGTCTGGGTGAGCTGCGACACCCGCCCGCTGGAGCGATAGAAACGCGTCGCCGACGGGGTGGTCAGCAGGACCTGCGCCGCAGCGCCGACCTTGACCGACAAATGCAGTTCATCGCCACCGACCACGCCGGCCGGCGGATGGATGAGATAGGCGTGACACACGTCGACCGCTTCGGGATGAAACGGGCGCTGCACCAGTAACGGCCCGCAATGGCGTCGCGCTGTGAGGCGCGTACGCGCGCCGCGCAAGCTGAACTCGAGATCGAGTTCAGCGCGCCACGGCAGAGCGGGGGCGGGACTGCTCAAGCGTCACGCCATCCACAACAGACCAACACCGAACAGCGCGCTGGCATTCAGTGCGCGGCGCAGGGCGAGACCGTGACCGCGGACGTGCAACCGGCGTGCGACAGCAAAACCGAGCGCATGCAGCAGCGCCGATCCCAACACAAAACAGGCCGCAGCGGCGCCCTGCGCCGGCAGTTCAACACCGTGTGCATAGCCGTGAAACATGCCCGCCAGCGCGCACGCGGCGAGACACAGCAGCGCCGGCAAACGTGCATCGCGTGCCGCCAACGGGCCGAGCAACAACACCGACAGCGCGAGCGCGACTTCAAGCGCGGGCAGTGCCATACCGAGCGCGCCGAGGGCTGCGCCACCCAGCAGGCCACCCATAAAAGCGAGCGGCGGCAGCACACGGCGCGCCGGTGCAGCGAGGCCGGCCCACAGCCCGATCACCAGCATCGCAAACACATGGTCGGCACCACTGAAGGGATGCACGAAGGCCTGCCAGGCGAGGCTGTGGTCGGCCAGCGGATGGGCGTGGGCGAGCGGTGCGGCCAACAGCATGACGGCCAGTGCGGGCAGGTGACGGTGCGAGATGAACATGGCTGGGGCTCCTTGAAATGGCGGGGGTGGTTTCAGACCGACAGGTACTGACGGACCAGATCGTCGCTTAACTTGTCCATGGAGTCGCTCGCGACCACACGGCCTTTGTCCATCACGCAGAAACGATCGGCGACGCGGCGCGCGAACGGCAGCTTCTGTTCGACCAGCAGTACGGTCAGGCCCATCTCGCGATTCAAACGCAGAATCAGATCGCCAATTTCCTGCACGATATTCGGTTGGATACCTTCGCAGGGTTCGTCGAGGATGAGCAGCCGCGGTTCCAGCACCAGCGCGCGGCCAATCGCGAGCTGCTGTTGTTGACCACCGGACAAGTCGCCGCCGCGACGCCGCAGCATTTTCTTCAGCACCGGGAACATTTCATACACCCGCTCGAGCGCCTCGTGGCCCTTGCCGCCACGGGTGGTGATGCCGATACGCAGATTTTCTTCCACCGACAGGCGCGGAAAGATCTCGCGGCCCTGCGGCACGTAGCCGATACCCAGGCGCGCGCGACTCTCGGCCGGCAAGGATTTGAGCGCTGTGCCGTCTATCGTCATCTCGCCATCGCGCACGGTCTCCAGACCCATCACACAACGCAGCAAAGTCGATTTGCCGACGCCATTACGCCCCATGAGGCAGGTGCAGGCGCCGCTTGGCACGTCGAGTTCGAGATCCCACAGGGTGTGGCTTTCGCCGTAGAACTGATTGAGTTTGTTGACTGTCAGCATCACGCCCCCAGGTAGACTTCGCGCACGCGCGGATCGTTCTGCACTTGCGCCATGCTGCCTTCGGCCAGCACATGGCCTTCGTGCAGCACCGTGACCTTGCGCGCTATCGAACGCACGAATTCCATGTCGTGTTCGACCACCACGACCGAGCGCTGCCCGGCCAGAGCGATGAGCAACTCGGCGGTTCTCTCGGTTTCCTGATGGGTCATACCCGCGACCGGTTCATCAATCAGCAACAACTGCGGTTCCTGCATGAGCAGCATGCCAATCTCCAGCCACTGCTTCTGGCCGTGGGACAGCGCTCCGGCGCGCTGGTCGCGCTGTGCCGTCAGGCCAACCAGTTCGAGGGTCTCTGCGATGCGGTCGCGGGCTACGCCGTCGAGACGCGCGCGCAGCGAATGCCACACGCCTTTGGCGGCACGCATCGCGAGTTCGAGATTGGTGAACACCGGCAGTTGTTCGAACACGGTCGGTTTCTGAAACTTGCGGCCGATGCCGGCTTCAGCAATCTCAGGCTCGCTCATCTTGAGCAGGTTGAGCTGCGGTCCGAACCAGGCGCGACCGCGATCCGGGCGGGTTTTCCCGGTGATGACGTCCATCATGGTGCTCTTGCCGGCGCCATTCGGGCCGATGATGCAGCGTAGTTCGCCGCGTTCGATGTAGAGCGTCAATTCATTGAGGGCGCGAAAACCATCAAAGCTGACCGTGATGTTCTCGACGTACAAGGTGCCTTCACCGACCCGCGAGGAGAAGGTCTCGCTTTCGACCCCGGCGGTGGTGAAGTCATCCCACCAGGTCGGTGCCGTGGCTGGACCGGATGGCGCATTCATGCGGTCTGCTCCTTACGCAGATAGCCGGCGATGCCGCGCGGGATCAGCAACGTCACCAGCACAAACATTGCACCGAGCACGAACAGCCACAGCTCGGGCAGGGCGCCGGTGAAATAGGTCTTGGCGAAGTTGACCACAAAGGCGCCAAGCAGGGCGCCGTACAGTGTGCCGCGGCCGCCGACCGCTACCCAGATCACAAGCTCAATCGAGTTCAACGGTGAAAACTCGCCGGGATTGATGATGCCGACCTGTGGCACATACAGCGCGCCCGCGATACCGGCCAGCACCGCCGAGGCGGTGAATACCCACAACTTGTAATGCTCAACCTTATAACCGATGAAGCGCGCGCGGTTCTCGGCGTCGCGTACCGCGACCAGGATGCGACCGAACTTGGAATTGATCAGCGCACGACAACCGGCATAAGCCAGGCCCAGGGCCAGCGCGGAAGCTACGAACAACGCAATCCGGGTAGTGTCAGCCTGCAGATCGAAACCGAGGATGTCCTTGAA
>CAMCBY010000218.1 GCA_945873015.1 Klebsiella pneumoniae | reverse complement strand
CCGCTGCGTAAACGCGTCAATCCTGCAACGACGTCCAGATCTGATCGAATTCCGGGTGATGGTCGGTAAACAGGTGAATCAACTTCGGATCGAAATGGCCATGCGGGTCGATGCGTTCATCACCCTTGGTCAGGATGCTGACCGCCTGGGCATGGGGAAAGGCCGGTTTATAGGGGCGCTCCGAGCGTAGCGCGTCGTAGATATCGGCGAGCTGCACGATGCGCGCCGACATCGGGATGTTGTCCCCGGCAATCTTGTTCGGGTATCCGGTGCCATCCCATTTCTCGTGGTGATAGAGCGCGATCTCAGCACCCAGTGACAGACGCGGCGAGGCAGTCAGGATCTGGTAGCCATATTCGGTATGGCGGTTCATTTCCGCGCGCTCGTCCGGCGTCAGAGGGCCCTTCTTCTTCAGCACAGCCGCATCGACGCTCATCTTGCCGACGTCGTGCAATTGCGCGCTGTAGCGCAGCTCGTCACACCAGTCGTCATCCATCCCCAGTCGTTTGGCGATGGCATAGCTGTATTCGTTGACGCGGATGATGTGGTTGCCGGTTTCCTCATCGTGGATCTCGGCGGCGCGCGCGAGCAGGGTGACCGACACCTTGAACGCGGCCTCGGTCTCTTCCTGCAGGGTGGCGATGCGCGCACGCTGTTCGGCGAGCTGGCGGTTACGGGTGCTGAGCGTTTTGTTCTTGGCGCGGATCTGGTCGAGCATCTCGGCGCGTTCGATGGAATGGCCGACCACCCGCGCTATCGGCGCTACCAGTTGTTCGACATCCTGTGGGAACGCCGACAGCTTTTTCGACTTGCCGACACGGCGGTTGATGAGCTGCACCACCCCGATCACTTCGTTCTGCAGATTGCGCAGCGGGAAGCAGAACATCGAGTGGGTCTTGTAATTTTTGCGTTCGAACTTCGGATCGAATTTGTACGCACTGCGTGGCGCAATCTTGTAGACATCGTCGATGCGTACGGTGCGGCCCGTGTGGGCGACATAACCGGCGATGGTGCCGGGGCCGATAGGCACGATGAAATCGGCGCTTTTGACCTTGACCGCGTCGTTCTGAATGCTGGCCGGCTCGAGCCAGCGCGTGCGGCCGCGGGCGCGGGTGATAAAAATCGTGCCGGCCTCGGCGCCCGTCATGAGGCGGCTCTTGCGCAGCACTTTATCCAGCAGTTGGCTCGCCGACTGGTTCTTCTGACCTTCGACGAATTGCAGAAACTCGAGAACCTGATCTGAACTCACGCTCTATCCTCGTGGTGATTCGTCAGCGGGCCGGGCCCGTGCGGCGGGGCCGCCAAACCATAGCACAAAGTTCACCGCGCAAAGTGTGCGACAAATACCGCGCAACGCCGCGCGGCGAGCGGCTTCGGCTATAATCCCGGGCGCCGGAATTTCCCCATCATCACCACAAAGCCGATACGGTTAATGACCACTTCCTTTCTCGAAATCAAGGCACTCGACCTGCCGCAACTGGAACTGGCGATGCTCGACATCTGGGCCGCCGAGGACACCTTCAGCGCCAGCATCTCGGCCCGCGCCGATGCTCCGTCTTTTACGTTTTACGAGGGCCCGCCGACCGCCAATGGCCGGCCGGGCATTCATCACGTACTGGGGCGCACCATCAAGGACGTGTTCTGTCGCTACAAGACCCTCAAGGGTTTTCGCGTCGAGCGCAAAGGCGGCTGGGATACCCACGGTCTGCCGGTCGAAATCGAGGTTGAGAAAGAACTCGGCCTGGACGGTCGCGCCGAGGTCGAGAAATACGGCATCGAGGCCTTTAATGCCGCCTGTCGCGCCAGTGTGCTGCGCTACAAGAAAGATTGGGACGAGCTGACCGTACGCATCGGCTACTGGGTCGATCTGGAAACACCCTATGTGACCTTCCACAACGAATACATCGAGTCGGTGTGGTGGTTGCTCAAACAGATGTACGAGCGCGATCTGCTGTTCAAGGGCTACAAGATTCAGTGGTACAGCCCCGGCACCGGCACGGTGCTGTCGTCCCATGAAGTCAGCCTCGGTTACGAGGAGGTGACTGACCCGAGCGTCTATGTGCGTTTCCGTGATGCCAGCGACAGCGGTTTGTCCTACCTCGCCTGGACCACCACACCGTGGACCTTGCCGTCCAATGTCGCCTTGGTGGTGGGTGAAGACCTCGACTACGTGACCGTGCAGCAAGGGGACGAACGGCTGGTGCTGGCGAGTGCGAGGCTGGCGGCGCTGGAAGGCGAGTACACCGTGCTCGAACACCATCGGGGCCGCGACCTGCTGGGCCGTCGGTATGAGCCGCTGTTCCGCGTCGATGGGGTGAATTATCCCGACGACACCTGGCGCATCTGCAGCGCCGATTACGTGACCGTCGATGACGGCACCGGCATCGTGCATATCGCGCCGGCGTTCGGCGCCGAGGATTACGACGTCGGCCGCCGCGAAAACCTGCCGATGGTCAATCCGGTTGCGCCCGACGGCAAGTTCACCGAGGCCGTCGCGCTGGTCGCCGGCTTATGGTTCAAGGACGCCGACAAACCGATCATGCGCGACCTGAAAAATCGCGGTCTGCTCTACAAACGCGTCGACTATCTGCATAACTACCCGCATGACTGGCGCAAGGGCACGCCGCTCATGAGTTACCCGGTCGAGTCCTGGTTCGTGCGTACCACCGCCGAGAAGGACCGCCTGGTCAACCTCAATCAGACCATCAACTGGCATCCGCCCGCGATCCGCGACGGCCGTTTTGGCAACTGGCTGGAGAACAACGTCGATTGGGCGCTGTCGCGCAAGCGCTACTGGGGTACACCGCTGCCGATCTGGGTGTCGGATACACCCGGTTCGGAATATTTCGAGGTCATCGGCTCGATAGCCGAACTGCGTGAAAAATGCGGCACGGACCTGCCGCAAGGCGAGGCGCTCGATCTGCACCGGCCTTTCGTCGATGCCTTCACCTGGCCGGCGCCCGATGGCGGCACCATGCGCCGCGTGCCGGACGTGCTCGATGTGTGGTTCGATTCGGGCGCCATGCCGTTCGCGCAATGGCATTACCCGTTCGAGAACAAAGAGGCGTTTGAACGTAATTTCCCGGCCGACTTCATCTGTGAAGGCGTCGATCAGACCCGCGGCTGGTTCTACACCCTGCATGCCATCGCGACCTTGGTGAAACACGACGTCGCGTTCAAGAACGTGGTGGTGAACGGACTGATTCTCGACGAGAAGGGCGAGAAGATGTCCAAGTCCAAGGGCAATACCGTCAATCCGATGGACGTCGTAGGGCGCTACGGCGCCGACGTCGTACGTTGGTACATGATGAGTAACTCACCACCGTGGGACAACATGAAGTTCGCCGAGCGCGGCCTCGCCGAAACTCGCGGCAAGTTCTTCGGCACCATCGAGAATGTCTACCGTTTCATGGCGAGCTACGCGAACATCGACGGTTTTGTCGGTGCCGAAGCAAGCATCCCGCCCGGCGCGCGCAGCGAACTCGATCAGTGGATCCTGAGCCGCTTGAATTCCACCATCGCGCTCGCCGATCAGTCCCTCGACAGTTACGACTGCACGCGCGCCGCGCGTGCCATGGAACAGTTCGTCGAAGAACTTTCCAACTGGTATATCCGTCGTTCGCGGCCGCGTTTCTGGGCGGCCAAGAAGGCCAGCGCCAGCACCGAGGCGGTGTCGGTGCACGACAAGCTGTGTGCTTACCAGACCACCTTCGATTGTCTGTTTGGCCTGGCGGTCATGATGAGTCCGGTGGCGCCGTTTTTTGCCGACTGGCTGTTTCGTCGCTTGAACGAGGTGGTCAAACGCGATGACGCTCCGTCGGTACACCTGGCGCGTTTCCCGGTGGCTGACCAGGCGGTGATCCAACCCGAACTCGAAGCGCGTATGGAACTCGCGCGCACCGTGGTGCAACTGGTATTGCTGCTGCGCAATCGCAGCCACATCAATGTGCGTCAGCCACTGTCGCGCATGCTGCTGGTGATCGGTCACGCGGTCGATGAGCGTGAGGTGGAGCGGGTGCGCGACATCATTCTCGATGAGGTCAATGTGCGCGCCATCGAATACATCGCCGATTCCAGCGGGGTGGTGAAGTGCTCGGCCAAGGCCGATTTCAAGAAGCTCGGGCCACGCCTCGGCAAACAGATGAAGGCGGTCGCCGCGATCATTGCCGCGCTCGATGACGCCGACATCCGTCGTCTGCAGAGCGAAGGCCGCATCGAAGTGACGGTTGAAGGCGGCACGTTTGAGGTCAAGGCCGACGAGGTCGATATTCTGTCCGAGGAGATAGGCGCGTGGACTGTCGCGCAGGAGGGTGGCATCACCGTCGCGCTGGACGTACAAATCGACGATGAACTGCGTGCCCAGGGCCATGCCCGCGAGGTCGTCAACCGTATTCAAGGCATGCGCAAGTCGGCCGATCTGGAACTGACCGATAGAATTTCGGTCCAGTACGCGGCATCGCCGGCGCTCGCAGAATCAATCGCGCGTAATCGTGATTTTATTGGCCGCGAGACTTTGGCAGTGGAATTGCTGGACGTCGCTGCACCCACCGGTGAGTGGCAGGAGCGTTTCGAGATCGGCGACGAATCAATCGTGGTCGGTATCAGGCGTTCTACGGTATAAGTGAATCAATCAATCGAGGCCCGCGAAATGCTGCAGGCGAATCACACCGTGCGCGTCCTGACCATGCTGGTCGGGCTGCTATTGGCGCTGCTCTTGCCGGCGGCGCCGGCAAGCGCAGACACCAGCCCCACTGACACCGTCAAAGACGCCATCAACCACGTCATTGACGAACTGAAGGGCCACAGCCTCGAGCGCGAGCAGCGCTGGGCGAGTATCGGCCGCATCATCAACGACCGCTTCGATTTCCGCAGCATGTCCCAGAGTGTGCTGGCGACCAACTGGCAGGAAGCGACCACGGAAGAGAAACGGCAGTTCGTTGAATATTTCTCGCAGTACCTTGAAGACACCTATCGCACCCGCATCGAGTCCTATTCCGACCAGCGGGTCGAGTATCTCGCCGAGCAGGTGCGCAAAGATCGGGCTACCGTGGATACCGCGGTGGTCACCGCTGACAAACGTATCCCGATCACCTACCGCCTGAAACAGACCAAGGGCACCTGGGTGGCCTATGACGTGGTCATCGAAGGTGTCAGCCTGGTCAACAATTACCGCAGCACCTTCAGCGCCATCGTCAAAGCCGGTGGCATGGACGGCCTGTTGACCGATCTCGAAGGTCGCATCGCCGACTACAAAGCCAAACACGGTGGCCTGCCGCCCTGAGCGCGCTTGTGTAGGTGCGAATTTATTCGCACATGCAATGACGCGCCGTCGATACAGGCCCCGGAAACAGAAGGTGCGAATGAATTCGCAGCTACAGGGCAATTCAAAGAGGCTCAAACATGAGTCGTAGCGAAATCGAAATCATCGAGCGCGGCCAGCAATGGGTGGCCGAGGGTGAGCGGGTGGTGCTGGCGACGGTCGCCCACACCTGGGGTTCTTCACCGCGGCCGCCCGGCGCGGTGATGGTGATGAGCGAAGGAGGGCGCATCGCAGGCTCAGTGTCGGGTGGTTGCATCGAAGAAGAATTGCTGGCGCGGGTGCGGCAGCAGTTTCCGCAAGGGTTTGAGACCCTCGAATACAACTCCGATACCAGCCGCACCTTGCCCTGCGGTGGCCGCCTGTTACTGACCCTGGAGCCGCTCGCCACCATTCCCGACCTGGCGCCAATGATGGCGGCGTTGCGTGATGGTGCGGCGGTGGTACGACGGCTCGACCTCGAACAGCGCAAAGTCTCGTGGGCCGAGGCCGATGAGGATGCGCGTACGCGTTTCGAAGGCGAAGTCTTGAATGTCGTCTATGAACCGGCCTGGCAATTGGTGGTGGTCGGTGCGGGCGAGTTGGCGAGCTGGGTGTGCCGTTACGCACAACTGCTCGACTACACGGTCGCGGTATGTGACCCGCGAGCAGAATATCGCGAAGCCTGGACCTTGCCCGATTGTGCGGTGAGCGGTGATTACCCGGACGATTTTATTGCCGATCGGGTGTGTGATGCCCACACCGCCATCGTCGCCTTGACCCACGACCCCAAGGTCGACGACATGGCCATGCTGGAGGGACTGCGCACGCAGGCCTTCTACGTGGGCGCGCTCGGCTCGGGTCGCACTACCGCCAGCCGCGCGGCACGTTTGATTGAACATTTTGGCGTGAGTGATGCCGAGGTCAAACGTATCCGTGGGCCCGTCGGTATCGATCTCAATACCCGCAAGCCGTCCGAAATTGCGCTCGCCGTGATGACCGACATCACCGCGGCGCGCAACGGCGTGCGCATCACCACCACGAGAACTGCGCTCTGAACGAGACCATGTTGCCCTTGACCGGCGTGCTGCTGGCGGGCGGCGCCGCGCGGCGTTTTGGCGCGAATAAAATCCTTGCGCAACTGCCGAGCGGCGTGGCGCTGGGTTTACAGGCGGCGGCGCGGCTGAAGGCAGCGGTTGACCGCATGGTGGTGGTGGTTCGCGCGGATGACAGCACAACCGCGAGCGCATTCGAGGGCCACGGTTATACCGTGGTGCCGTGTGTCGATGCCGCACTCGGCATGGGCCACAGCCTCGCCTGCGGCGTGGCGGCCAGCCGCGACAGTGCGGCGTGGATGGTGGCGCTGGCCGACATGCCGGTGATAGCTCCGACCACCTTGACCCTGCTCGCCGCATGCTGGCGCCGCGAAGACAGCATCATCGTGCCGCGTTGCGCAGAGCAAGCCGGTCATCCGGTGATATTCCCGGCGCGTTTCGGCGCTGAGTTAATCGCCTTGCGGGGTGACCGTGGCGCACGCGCGGTACTCGATGCACATGTCAGCGAAATCTACGAATTGATTACCGATGACCGTGGCGTGCTGCGCGACGTTGATACCCCCGCCGATCTCGATACGCTGTAGACACACGATATTTGCCCCCCGAAGATGGAATCGGGGCGTCACAGGTAGGAATTTATTGGCTGTCGGTCTCAAAGTGAGCGTCGGCACGTGATCTTTTGTGG
>CAMCBY010000217.1 GCA_945873015.1 Klebsiella pneumoniae | reverse complement strand
AGATAAACGCGAGTAGGGAACACGCGCAAAAGCTCGCATGCCTGTTGCACATCGTCAATCCTCGCAGGCGTCTGCCCATGACTACCTGAGTCGTCCGCTTCAACATGGTGAACCTTCGTTTGACCTGGGATCTGCTGGTGCGCACACTGCGCGCTGGTGACCGCTTCTAAACAGCGCGCGCCGTCACAGCAGTCACACACAAGAGGGCAGATATGGATTTCGGATTCGTTTTTATGGGAGACATACACATCCACAAGGATGTGAAGTACGCCGAGGATCACGGCTTCTCTCACGCCTGGCTCTACGACACGCAGATGCTCGGCAGCGAAGTCTACGCGGTGATGGCGCTGTGCGCTGACCGCACCAGCCGCATCAAGATCGGCCCCGGCGTGACCAACCCGGCCTCGCGTATCGCGCCATTGTCGGCCTGCGGCATGGCGACCATCAACGAACTCGCACCGGGCCGCACCATCATGGGCATAGGCACCGGCAACACCACGCGCCGCACGATGGGCATGCCGGCGGCGAAGATGTCGCAACTGGAAGATCACGTGCGCATCTGCCGCGATCTTTTCGAAGGCAAGATCACCGACTACAGCGAGGGCGAGCGGCGCCGCAAGATCAAGTTCCTCAATCCCACGCTCGGCATGATCAACATCAAGGATCGTATTCCGATCTACATCTCGGCGTCGGGCCCGAAGGTCGCGCAGCTCGCCGGCCGGATTGCCGACGGCGTGATTCTGTTCGGTGCCGTGCACCCCGATCTCGTCAAGTGGATGCTCGCCAACGTGCGCAAGGGCGCCGAGGAAGCCGGGCGCGACCCCGACAAGATCTATGTGCTGTCGATGACCGCGTTCTACCTGACCGAGTCCGACGAGCAGATCGAAACGCGCGCGGTACGCGAGGCGGTGGGGCCGATGGTGGCCTCGTCGAGCAACATCTTTGCGCTGTCCTGCCACAAGGACCCAAGCGCGATACCGGGCTCGCTGCGCGACGAACTGATGCGTTTCATCGATGTTTATCACGAGCCCAATGCGCCCATCGAGAGCCGCCATCTGAAACTCTACGAGGGCTATCTGCAGCACCTGAAGGACGAACACGAGGCGCTGATGAGCAAGAAGATCATCCAGGCCACCACCCTGACCGGCACCAAGTCGCAGGTGCTCGGCATGATCGAGGCCATGCGCGACGCCGGCGTGCACCAGGTCGCGATCCAGCCGATACGCCCGACCCGCGAGGTCGTTGACCAGATCGCGCGCGACATCATGCCGCACTTCGCCTGACACGCGCCGAACACCGATTCCGGTAGCTCCGCCCTGCGTGCACCCGCGGCCAGCGCTTGCGCTGGATTCCGCTAGCCGAGCGCCGCACGCACCGCCGACTGCAAGGTTTCAATATCGATGGGCTTGGCGAGCAGCGCCCGCGCACCGAGTTCGCGCGCGGATGCCGCCGTCAGCGTCGCACTGTGGCCGGTCAGCAGCAGTACCGGCAACGCCGGCCGCAAGGCCAGCACCCGTGCGGCAAGTTGGGCACCCGTCAGGCCCGGCATGGTCTGGTCGCTGATCACGAGATCGAAAGCATCAGGCGCGGTACAAAAGGTTTCGAGGGCCGTCACGGGGTCACTGCATACTTGCGCATGATGGCCGTCGAATTCCAGCACCTCGGCAATGAACCGCGCCACCGCAACCTCATCGTCGACCACCAGCACCCGCGCTGCACGGATTCCACTCATCGTCGCGGCACACGCAATGGGCGTGGCATGCGGTGCGACGGCATCAGCCACCACCGGGAAATGCACTTCGAACAAGGTGCCCTCGCCAACGGTGGAGTCGAGTGAGATATGGCCGTTGGCGCGATGCACGATGCTGTGCACCATCGCCAGACCCATACCGGTGCCGCGGTCGACGGTCTTGGTGGTGAACAGCGGTTCGAAAATCCGCACCCGCACATGCTCGGGGATGCCGCTGCCGTTGTCCTTGACCGACAGAGTCACGAATTCACCCTCAATCGCCGCGCCACAGGATGCGCACACCGCGCGTAAGGACTTGCGGTGCTGCAATCCCAGCGCAATGGAACCGCTGCCGCCAAGCGCATCGCGCGCATTGACGCACAGGTTGATGACGATTTGCTGGACCTGCACGGCATTGGTCATGACCGGCGGCAGACCGTCCGGCAGGGAGGTCCACAACTCGACACTGGAAGGAAATATCGGGCGGATCATCTTGACCGCTAGCGCGAGCAATTCGTCGATCGCCTGGGGCACAGCGAGCGCGGTTTCGCCGCGACTGAAGGCCAGCATCTGTGTGACCAGTTCCGCACCACGCTCGGCGGCAAGGCGGATTTCATCGAGATAGGCGCGCTGCTTGCCGCCCTGCGCCTGGTCTGCGCCACGCATGGCGAGTCCCGCATAACCGAGAATGCTGGCGAGAATATTGTTGAAGTCGTGGGCGATACCGCCGGTCATGAGTCCGATGAGTTCCATTTTCTGCGCCTGCTGCAACTGGTTCTGCAGCGCGGCGCGTTCCTGCTCGGAAAGTCGCTGCTCGGTGAGATCGATGGTCACGCCATGCAGGCCGGACAAGCGGCCGTCGGCGTCGATTTCCGCGCTGGCGCGCGTTTCATGGGCACGCACTGCGCCATTGGCACTCACCACACGATAATCGAACAGGAACGGCACGCCGGGCGGATGGCGGATGGCGGATGGCATCCTCGAACACCCGTCGTACGCGTGGGGCATCGTCGGGATGGATGTTCTCGAGCGCCTTGGCTAGCGTCGGCTGTGCCGCGCCGAACCCGAGAAACTCGCCTAAGTCCTGCGAGCTCGAGAACAGGTTGTTGGCCCGCTCCCAGTGCCAGGTGATCATGCGCGCCGCCGCCAGCGCGAGAGTCAGGCGGGACTTGGTTTCGCGCAGATCGGTCTCGGTGGATTTGGCTGCGGTGATATCGAAGATGTGGCCGTACCATAGCACCGCACCATCGATTTCGCGCTTGGGGGTGGCACGCCCTTCCACCCAGCGTGTGCGTCCGTCGACATCCACCACACGTAGTTCCTCATGCCAGGGCGCGAGGCTGTCGGCCGAGATCTCGGCGGACGACAGGAAGCGCCCCAGATCGTCGCGGTGGACACAACGCACGAAGCGCAGTGGGTCGTGGTACACATCGGCCGGCGTCAGGCCGACGATGTCGCGGATGCCATCACTCATGTAAGGAATCGTATAGCGCCCGTCGGGTTCGCGCCGGAGCTGATAGACCATGCCCGGCACCAGGCGCGCGATGCCCAGCAGGCGCTCTTCGGTGATGCGGCGTTCGCTGACATCCCAGGTCACACCCACCAGGCGCGTCGGCGTGCCGCTGGCATCGCGATCGATACGGCCCTTGGATTCGAGCCAGCGATGGCTGCCGTCGGGGCGCACGATACGATATTTCGGCGCGTATTCGCTGTCGTTCTCAACCGCATCGATGTAGGCGCTGCGCAAGACCGCATGATCATCGGGATAGATGCGCGCGAGAAACTCGTCGAAGCGCCACTCGGTGCGCCCGCCCGGCAAACCGTAGAACGGGCCGTAGTTGGCCGACGAGCGAAACGTGCCTTTGACCAGATCGCGGTCCCACAGCACGAGGTTGATGGACTCCATCGCCAAGTCCAGCCACGCCTGGTTGTTGTTCAGGCCTTCGGCGACCAGCGAGGCTTCGGTGACATCGATGACGAGACCGAAGCGATAGCGCCGACGCTGCTCGTGTATTTCGGTGTAACGCGCTTCGACGTGACGAATCTCGCCGTCGCCAAGGCGGATGCGATAGCGCACGGTACGCGAGCCCTGTCCCTCGGCGGGCCCCTTGTCCGCGACAGTGAGCAGATAATCCGGCAAATCATCGGGCAGGATGCGTGCCTTGAAGTCGTCGAACTGCCACGGACCGTGCAGATCGGACAGGCCGAAAATGGTGGCGCAGGATGGCGAGCCGCTCACCCACCCGCTGTCGAGATCGCGTTCGAACCAGCCCATGCGCGAATTGCCCAGCGCGATTTCCAGACGCGCATCGAAAGGCGTGCGGAGCAGCTTGGTCGCGCTGTCCTCGTGGTGGCCAGGTTCGACAGAGGCACTCATAGTCTCACTCCGGGGCAGCTGGGGGTGGAAGCATGGGACGGCACCCAAGTGCATGGGGCGACGGGTGTTCGGGACAATTGAAACCGCGTTTGATGCGGCGTACCCGCGGCGTTGGCGGGTGCTTGAGCATGCTGGGATGTGGCGCTGCTCGGCGGAAGTTGCGCGGGCCGAGAACGGAACGCGCGCGACACAGTATAGGCGAGCAAGGGCGCGCCTTCGATCGATGTGGCGGCCGCTATGGTCGGGTCTTTAGAAGATTGCCAGTGGGATAAGGGGCTCAAAGTGATTGAAATTTCCGCCCAGGTTCGTGCAGGTGACAATCTTCACTTTCGGTAACTCTGAGCCCTTGCTACAGCAGCCCCTTGATTCCAGCACTGATACATATCAATAGCGACCAGCGTGGATGCGGTATAGGTGCATCATCAAGTTACACCGGCAAACGGGCTATCAGGCCCATGATGTCGGTAGCGAAGGTCACTGACGAAGCGCAGATACTGTGCGTGACCGCCAGGGACGACGGACATGCAGCGTTCCCCAGGAGGCGACTGTGATGTTCAAGCATGTCTCGGACGCGCGCGGCGCGGCCCTGTTCGGTCTTCTGCTCTGTTCGACGGGTTTGGGCGGATGCGCGCAGCATTCCGCTCAGGGAGCGTTGCGCAGTGCTCCCGCCAGGCAAATCACCACCAGCGCGCTGCGACGGGTGAGCGTGGTATCGGCCAATGTCGCGCCACGCATTCCCACCGCCAGTTGGCAGCCAAGTAACAAACAAAGCATGTTGGCCGGCGCGCTGGCGGGTGGCGGGGCGGGCGCCGGTGTCGGCGCCGGGGTATGCACGGTGAGCATTTTCTGCCCGCCCTGTTACGCGGCCTGTGTTGCGGCGCTCGGTGTCGGTGGTGCGGCGGTCGGCGCCTTTGGCGGACGCATCGCGCATAGACAACTTGCGAGCGACCCGGCGAACCGTATGCTGCCGCCCGCCGATGAGTTATCAGCGCGGTTTCGTGCGCGAACGATGGCGACGCTGTCCGCCCAGCCGGGGGTGAGCGCGGAGGACGGCGGCTCGGCTGCGTTACCGTTTGCCCGCGACAAGTCTGAAAATAGTCACTCCATCCCCAGCCCAGCGAGCACGCCGGCCGCTGGCACCGGTGCGCCACCGGACCGCGTGCTCGAGATCGCCCTCACTGATATCCACGCCGAGGCATTACGCAAGGGCGGCTTCGAAGTCGACATGAAGGCCCGTGCACGACTGCGCAATCTGGCTACCAACAAGAGCAGCGACGTTGAAACTTTCGAATACAACAGCAAACCGATAGCCGAGGGCGGTGGCATCGAAGCCGAGGCGCAGCGTATCGCCGCCGAGGTCGAGCATGGCATGGATGAGATGGCGCGGGACATCCGCGACACACTCGTGAAAGACGACTGACGCAACCTCATGGCTGCCGCGTCCCCATCGGTCGGCAGGTCGGCGCCCATCACGCTGGCGCTGGCCATGCTGCTGGCGGCCTGCGCAGAGCGCCCGCAGCGTTATGACGTGGCACCGCCGTCCCTTGCTCAGCACTACACAGTGGACGTGACGGTCAGGGGCACGCCCACCTTGATCAAGCCGATGGGCATGGCGGCCGGCGTGGTCGGCGGTGCACTGGTCGGCGGGATCGAAACCTGCATCGGGTCGTTAGGGGTGCTCTGCGTGGCAGCGCCGGTGGTCATGCCGCTCACCGCAATCGCCGGTCTCGCGGTCGCCGAAACACCTGACAACATCGCGCGTGCCAAGCGCGGCCTGCAGCAGCAGGACATCACCGCCCGCGTCGGCCCGCGCCTGCTCGATGCGATAGTGACGGCAGGTAACCGCCGCCAGAGCTATCACTTCGTGGCCGCCGGCGCGTCCGCTACGCCCGGCCGTGGAGATCGCATCTCTGTTTATGTCTCGCCGCTCGCGGTCGGACTGACTCAGGGGCGTGGCGGGGAAGTCTTCACGCTGCGCGTTAGCGGCAGACTGGACAAGCAGGAACTCGGAGAACTCGTCTATGCGAGTCCGCCGCGCGAGATCGGGGCGTGGCTCATGGACGGCGGCAAGTCCATCGATGAGGCTCTGACATCGGCCTGCATGTCGATTGCCGATCAAGTGGTGGCGCGGTTGCTGGCCGGTCGCTGAAGTCGGTTTGGTGTGGTGCGTGCGGGGAGTGTCGATTTACACAGGACCGCTTGATTCGTCCGTTGACCTGATTGTGCAAGTCGCGGGCGCGGCCGCGCCGCCTGCGATTCACGAAAATGCCTGGCAGCGCGGTGACGTCCGGCACCTGATACGGCGGTATGATTCGTCGCCAGACGGGCCCTTTGCAGCGGCCCGCGCCGTTGGTCATGTTCACGAATGAAAAGGACCGCCCCATGCCGAGCCAGTCTCCCGATCTCGTCGCCACCTACTGGACCATCGCCGGTGATGTTCTGCCCCTGAGTACGCCGGCGCAGGAGGCGAGTCCCATCGATTTCCGCATCCGTGTCGAAGCTGCGCAGCGTGCCGGTTTCCGCGGTATCGGGCTCATGCATTCCGATCTCATGAATGTGCGCCGCAGTTACGACTTCGCCACCATGCGTGCCATTCTCGCTGACCACGGCATGGTGCATGTCGAAGTCGAATTCCTGGTTGGTTGGCTGGAAAACGACCCGGCGACCAAAGTAGTACTCGACGACCTCTGCGAAGCCGCTACCGCACTCGGCGCACGCCATCTCAAGGCGGGCCCTGACATGCAGGCCAAGGCCTGGCCGCTCGATCATATGATTGAGCGCTTCAGCGTTTTATGTGAGCGCGCGCGACAGGCCGGCACCGCCGTCGCGCTCGAAATCATGCCGTGGACCAATCTGCGCACCATCGACGAGGGTTTGGCCGTGGTCGCAGGTGCCGACGCCGCCAACGGTGGCCTGTTGCTCGACATCTGGCATCT
>CAMCBY010000216.1 GCA_945873015.1 Klebsiella pneumoniae | reverse complement strand
TGGCAACAGTCTGACCAGTATCGGTGCCGGCATACTGAAGAACTCAGTGCTTGTGGTGTTCGACATCATCGTGCTGGTGGTCGCGATTTTCTTTTTCTTTCGTGATGGTCCGCAATTGGTGCGCGCAATTGTGGATCTGATTCCGATGGAAGAAGCGGATAAGCACATGGTGATCGCGCGGCTCGACGAGACCCTGACAGCTATCGTGCGCAGCGCCTTTATCACCGCCACGGTGCAAGGCACTTTGGCCGGTGTCGGTTTTGCCGTCGCCGGCGTTGGTTTTCCGGTGCTGCTGGGTTTTACCACCGCGCTGCTGGCATTGGTGCCGTTTGCTGGCGCGGCCTTGGTGTGGGCGCCGGTCGGGCTGTATCTGATCTACAGCGGCGACCAGAGCGCTGGCATCGGCATCCTGATCTGGGGGGCGGTGGCGGTGAGCATGAGCGATAACCTGGTGCGCACCCTGTTGATCAGCGGACGCACGCAAATGTCCTTACTGCTGCTGTTCCCGGGCATCCTTGGCGGCATTCAGGTCTATGGGGTGGCCGGTGCCCTGATCGGGCCGCTGGTTATCGCCACCCTGCTGGCTTTCGCGCGCATCTATCACGAGCAATACAGCAGTCGCAGTCAGCCGCCGCGTTGAAGTTGGCGCGCCGTGGCAGGTGCGAACGAATTGGGTGTCGGTCTGAAACTGATATTACGAATCAACCGCTTGGTAGTCCTGAGCTGAATTCAGGCAACGAACTGGGTTGGTGAGTAGGCGGTAGCGGTATTGAGTGCGCTATCGCAGCGGCGGGTCGTGCAGATCATTGTGGGTCAGACTTCAGTCTGACATTCGTCTGCGATGGGCGGCGCCAGGCCGTCTCGACAGTGTCAGACTGAAGTCTGACCCACAGAAGATCAAATGCCGAGGCTCAGTTTGAGACCTGCATCCAACGAATTCGCACCCGCGGGCAGTCAGGCGATCAGATCGCTCACGCCGTACAAGTCCGCCAGTGCGGTAACGCTGTCTGGCAGATTGCGCTGGCTTATGTTGTGGCCGGCGGCGTTGGCGCTGCGACGCCAATGCAGAATGAGGCATAACGCGCTGGAATCGACCGCCGCCACACCGCTCCAATCGACTTCAAGACCGGCATCGGTGAGCAGCGGTGCGCTCGCCTCACGCAACGCGACGTGGGTCGCAAGCGTGACGGGACCGTCGAGCAGCACACGCTGACCGTCACGCCGAATCATTATTGAGTGGCACCGTTACGCGCAGCAGCATTCTTTTCTTCCAACAGCGCTATCAGCCCATCCACGCCCTTTTCGGCGACGGTTGAGTCAAACATGCTGCGGTAGTTGATGACCAGACTGACGCCATCGACCAGCACGTCGTATACCTTCCAGTCCTCACCGACCGCGCCCATGCGGTAATCCATGTTGATGGGTTTGCCCTGGGGCGTGGCGACGGTGGTGTGCACCATCACGGTCGGACCACTGGGTGCTGCGTCCAGCGGGCGATATTCAACAGTGCGATCGCGGAACTGTGCGAGCGCCACCGCATAGGTGCGGACCAGCAGCGTGCGAAAGCCATTGGTCAGCGCCTCACGCTGCGGATCGCTGGCGTTGCGCCAGTTCTTGCCGACCGCGAGACGCGTCATGCGGGCGAAATCGAAATGGCCGAGCACCTTGGCTTCGACGATATCGACCACCTTGCTGGTATTACCGGCGGCGATGTCGGGATCGCTGCGCACGATGGTCAGCACTTCTTCCGAGGTGTTCTTGACCAGTTCGTCGGGGGTCATGCCAGCGTGGGCGGTGGTAGCAGCCAACAGCAGGCACAAGGCCTGGACGTGGCGGGTGAGGGTCGGGCGTAACACGGTTATTTTCCTCCGTTACTCTGCGCCTTGTCGTACAGGAAGCGGCCGATGAGCTGCTCGAGTACCACTGCGGACTGGGTTATCTGTATCTGGTCGCCGGACTTGAGATAAGTTTCGTCGGCTCCGGCCTCGAGCCCGACGTAGTTCTCACCGAGCACGCCCGAGGTCAGGATCGAGGCACTCGTATCGGTGGGAAACTGGTAGCTGCCGACAAGCGTCATGCTGACGCGAGCCTGATAGTCGGCCGCATCAAAGTTGATGGAATCGACCCGCCCGACCGTGACGCCGGCGGCACGCACCGGCGCGCGCACCTTGAGACTGCCGATGTTGTTGAATTTGGCGACGACTGAATAACTGTCGGTCTCGGCACCGAAACCGAGATTGCCGACCTTCAATGCCAGGAACAGCAGCGAGGCAAAACCCACCAGCACGAAAATCCCGACCCAGAATTCAACCATGCGGTTATTCATGTCTGTTACCCGTATTCATTCAATTGCCCCACATGCGCATCATGAAGCCGGTCAGCACCAGGTCCATAGCGAGTACCAGCAGCGAGGAATGCACCACCGTGCGGGTGGTGGCACGCGACACACCTTCCGCCGTCGGCGGTGCATCGAAACCTTCAAAAGTGGCTACCGCGCTGATGCCGACGCCAAACACCATGCTCTTGATCACGCCGTTCATGATGTCGTGGTCAAAGTCGACTGCGGCCTGCATCTGCGACCAGAACGCACCCTCATCGACGCCGATCAGGCGCACGCCAACGATATAGGCGCCAAAAATACCCATCGCCGAGAACAACGCAGCCAACAGCGGCATCGAGATCACACCACCCCAGAAACGCGGCGCGACCACCCGCGCTATCGGATTGACCGCCATCATGTCCATCGCGACCAATTGTTCGGTGGCTTTCATGAGACCGATTTCGGCAGTGATGGCCGAACCTGCGCGACTCGCGAACAGCAACGCCGAGACCACGGGTCCGAGTTCGCGCACCAGTGACAAGGCGACCAGCACGCCGAGTTTCTCTTCCGAACCATAGGTCTGCAGGGTCTCGTAGCCCTGCAGGCCGAGCACCATGCCGACAAACAGCCCCGACACCATGATGATGATGAGCGACAGCGCGCCGGCGAAATAGACTTCGCGTACGGTCAAGCTCGGGCGCGTGATGCTGGTGCCGGAGTGGCGCAGCACCTGACCAAGAAACAGCGCGGCCTGGCCGAGACGCTGCACAGCGCCGAGCGTAAAAGCGCCGACCGCGCCTATCTGTGCGGTCACACCCTTAGCCACGGCTGAGCCCCAGCTCTGCGCCGAAGTCGCCGGCCGGATAATGAAAGCCCACCGGGCCGTCCGCTTCGCCGTGAATGAACTGATGCACGGTCGGTTCGGTCGAGGCGCGCATTTCATCTGGCGTGCCGGCCGCCACGATACAGCCATCGGCCATGAGATAGACGTAATCGACGATATGCAGGGATTGCTGCACGTCGTGGGTCACCACCACCGAGGTGGCACCCAGGGCATCGTTGGAACGGCGAATGAGCTGGCCTATCACCCCTAAGGAAATCGGATCGAGGCCGGCAAAGGGTTCGTCGTACATCACCAGCATCGGGTCCAGCGCGACCGCGCGCGCCAGCGCCACCCGGCGCGCCATGCCCCCCGACAGTTCCGACGGCATGAGTTCGGCCGCGCCGCGCAGGCCGATGGCGTTGAGTTTCATCAACACCAGGTCGCGAATGCTCTGTTCCGGCAGGTCGGTGTGCTCACGCATCTGAAATGCGATGTTTTCGAATACCGACATGTCGGTGAATAACGCGCCGAACTGGAACAGCATGCCCATGCGACGACGCATGCGGTACAGCGCCTGCTGATCGAGTTCATGGATGGTTTCACCGGCGACTTTCACATAACCCTGCGAGGGCTGCACCTGGCCGCCGATCAGGCGCAACAGGGTGGTCTTGCCGCAGCCACTGCCCCCCATCAAGGCCACCACCTTGCCTCGCGGCACATCGAGCGTGATGTTTTTCAGGATCTGCCGCGCGCTCGAATAGCCGAAGCTGAGATCCTTGATTTCGACCAGCGGTGGTTCAGACACGGGGTGGAGTTTATTCGGCTGTCGGCGAGGAATGGGCGGGCATTATCGCAAATCGGGAGGCCTCGTGCGCCGATATTCGTTATTTCCTCTGTAGGTGCGAATTTATTCGCACATTAAAAACGATATTCGGACCTCCAGGCTCGCGCGGGATGTGCGAATAAATTCGCACCTACAGGCTTTCGTAATAGGCGCGCATCACTTGCACCCGCGCCGCGGCGTCGGTCGGCAGCGGTGCGGCGGCGTCAACAAAATTCAGCACGCCGCGCAGGCCGCGGCCGTTGGCGATCTGAATACCCAAGCCGGGGCGCGCGTTTAATTCCAGGATCAGCGGCCCGAGTTCGGCGTCCAACACCATATCGACGCCGAGATAGCCGAGAGGCGCGAGATCCTGGCAGCGCGCGGCCAGCATCAGCAGTTCCGGCCAGCCGGGGATCTGCAAACCGCCGAGCGCGGTGCCAAAATCCGGATGTTCGTCGATACGGCGGTTGTTGCACACCGCCAGTGTGGTGGCACCGCTCAGCATATCGACCCCGGCGCCCACTGCGCCCTGGTGAAGATTGGCGCGGCCATCGGAGCTGCGCGTCGGCAGGCGCAGCATGGCCATCGCCGGTACACCGCGATAGACCAGCACACGAATGTCCGGCACGCCGCGATAGCTGACCGATTCGAACACACGGTCGAATTTTACCCGGTATTCGATAATCGCCTGATCGGGCTGTCCACCCAGGCTGTACACACCGCCCAGCACGTTCTCGATATGGTGCTGCACCTCGGCGGTGGTCAAGGCGTGGCCATCGCCCTTGACGTACATGTCCCGCCGCCGGTCGGTGATGACCAGAATGCCTTTGCCGCCGCTGCCGTGCGCGGGTTTGATGACGAAGTCTTTGCGCCCTTCGACCATACGCTCGAAATCCTTGGCCTCGCGCACCGCGTGGATGAGGCCATAGAGCTCAGGCACGGCAATGCCGGCGGCGATCGCCAGGCGTTTGGTCTCGACCTTGTCATCGACCCGCGCGTACAGCGCACGCGGGTTGTGCGGCATGATGTAACCACGATTGCGGTTATTGATGCCGACCACGCCGGCGGCTTTGAGTTTACGGATTCGGCTTAGCATCGGCCCCCGGCGCCTCGACTATGTCCTTGAAACGCGCGACTTCGAGCAGACGGTAGCCGGTATAACGGCCCATCAGGATGAATACCGCGAGCAGGATTAAAAGAGATTCAGGGAACAGGAACACGAGATGGGTGAGGTGTTCGTTCTTCATCACCAGATAACCGAGTATCGCCACGCTCAGACTGCCGATCCCTTCTTTCAGCGCCTGACCTGGGCCTGATTCCTCCCAGATCACCGACATGCGCTCGATGACCATGGTCAGGATCACAATCGGGAACAGCGCGATGGAAAAGCCTTTGTCGATGCCCAGACGTGCGCATACGAGGCTGATGATGGTCATCAGCAGCACCACCAGCACCAGCACCGAACACAGGCGCGGCACCAGCAGCAATTGCAGCCGCTCAAGGTAGAAACGCAAGGACAGACCACTGGCAGTGATCAGAATGAACAGCGCGATACCCCACACCAGCTCGGTCTCGCGGAACGCAATCGCGACCAGAATGGGCATGAATGTGCCGAGCGTCGGCAGGCCGACGATGGTGCGCATGAATGCCACCACCAGCGCGCCGAAAGGCACCATCAACAGCACCCGATAGACGTTCTGGGTGTTGACCGGCAGGTTGAACAACATGGTGCTGGCCAGCAGCGTGTCGTTGGCAACGCCGCGTGCGCGCGCGACCATGGTCGGTGATTTGGCGTAACGGGAAACCGAAAACGCCACGTTGTAATTACGGCCGCCCTCGATGGCCAGCAGCGGTTCGCTGCCGACCGACCAGCGCAGGAAATTCTCCGGATAACCGCGATTGCCGGTCTGCGGAGCGAAACCTTCCCAGCGCGTGCCGTTATGTACTTCCAGCCACGGCGTCAGACGCTGATTGGCGACGCGGTCCTCGAGGATCACGCCGCGCACCATACGCGCCGTGATATTGGCACCGGCCAGCACATAGATCAGGCGTTCGACCCAGGCCTCGCTGTCGCGCTCGAGGTTGTTGCGGATGATCATGACGTTGTCGTTTGGCGCCAGCGCGTTGAGTTTGACCAGCGTCTGGCTGACGAAGGTGAACACATTGGCGGACTCGTCGCGCACATCACCGAGGGTGTCTTGTATCGCCGACGACAGCGGCTCCTCGTAAACCGGCGTCGCGGGCGGGGCAGGAATGTGGCTGGACTTCTCTGCCGGTTCGTCTTCGCTCTGCGGTACCGCTTCCAGACGATAATAAAGCCGCTGCGCGCCACGCGCCTGACGGGTTGACCATTCGGCGCGGCGATCGCGATCGCGAATGCCGACATTCAGGCCATAACCGCGCGAAATAAAATACTCGTCGAGTCGCACGAACTCGCCGAGCTTGTCGGGAATATCAAAATCGACCACGGTCGCGTGGCGACTCGCATCGAATTCGATTTTCGCCTCCACCGACCACACCTGCTCAAGCTGATTGGGCAGCAGTGGCAGACCAAGGCGGGTGATCTTGGCGTACATCAGCGCGAGCGCCGCGACGGTCACGAGCAGGGCGAGGATGGTGGCTTGCAGACGTTTCACGGGGCAGTCCTCAGTCCTTGACGTGATGTGCGCTCGCCGCACAGCGTTCGGCATTGGCGCCGTTGATATAAGTTTGTTCGACATCGAGCAGGCTGCGCCCGCGCAGCGCCGAACGACCGAGCAGCAGCGGATAGTTGAAGCGACTGCGGTCGGTGAGTGTGACCGGCGTGACAAAGGCCTCGGTGCCGAGACACACGCCGATGTTCACCACCGGTCGTCGTGACGGGCCGCCGCCGTGACGTTTGATCAGCACTTCGCGTTCGAGCCTGCGTTCCATATCCACCAGTTGCGGCTCAGCAGTGCCGCCATCTGCGGCCGAGATCGGTACCTGAAAACGAATCCATTCGTCACCATCGCGCTTGAAGCGTTCGACGTTGACCGCCGACAGCGAAGACGTTTTCGCGCCGGAATCGAGTTTGGCTTTCACATGCACATGGTGTGGCTCGAT
>CAMCBY010000215.1 GCA_945873015.1 Klebsiella pneumoniae | reverse complement strand
AGCGCGCAGATAATTGATGCAGTCGGTTATCCAGTCCACATGCTGTTCGATGGAGACCATCATATTGCTCATGACCGACGGACTGCCGGGACCGGTGATGGTGAACATGTTCGGAAAGCCGGCGATGCCGAGACCAAGGTAGGTGCGTGGGCCGTCAGCCCATTTGTCCTTCAGGGCCAGACCATCGACACCGCGCACATCGACCTTGACGATGGCGCCGGTCATGGCGTCAAAGCCGGTCGCGAACACGATGCAGTCGAACGCTCTTTCGGCATCGCTGGTGCGTACGCCTTGTGTGGTCACCTCAAGCAGCGGTGTCTTGCGCAAATCGACCAGCTCGACATGCGGCAGGTTAAAAGTCTCGTAGTAGTTCGTATCGAGACAGGGGCGTTTGGTGCCAAACGGGAAGTCGTAGGGGCACAGGGTTTCGGCGGTGACCGGGTTGCGCACGATGGCGCGTATCTTGTCGCGCATAAAATCGGCGGCGGTGTCGTTGGCGGCCTTGTTGAGCAAAAGATCGCCATAACACTGCAGCATGCCGTTCAAAGTGCCGCCTGCCCAGCCGTTTTCGTAGGTGCGCTGACGCTCTTCGGCGCTGACTTCGAGTGCCGAGGTGGTGATGACCGGCATCGGTACGCCAAAGCCGGAATGGCGCGCGGCCTCGCGGTGCTCGCCATAACGTGCCTTGAGTTCGGCAATGGCCTGCGGCTCGAGCGCCCGGTTGGCGGCCGGCAGACTGAAAGCCGGTGTGCGCTGAAAGACCGTCAGTTGACTGGCCTGCGCTGCGATCAGCGGAATGGATTGCAAGGCCGAAGAACCGGTGCCGATTACCGCCACCCGTTTGCCGCTGAAGTCCACACCTTGCTGGGGCCAGTCGGCGGTGTGATAGGTCTGGCCGCCGAAGGTGTGCGCGCCGGGGATGTCGATTTCCTTCGGCACTGACAGGCAGCCGGTCGCCATCACATAAAACTGCGCCGAGAAGGTCTCGCCCTGTTCGGTTTCGACCTGCCAGCGGTTGCTGCGCTGGTCATAACTTGCGCCTCGCACGCGGGTGCCGAAGCGGATGTCGCGCCGTAGATCGAAGCGGTCGGCGACGTGGTTGGCGTAGCGCAGGATTTCGGGCTGAGTCGCGTATTTCTCACTCCATTGCCATTCCTGTTCGAGTTCCGGGCTGAAGGAGAACGAATAATCAATGCTTTGCACGTCACAGCGCGCACCGGGATAGCGGTTCCAATACCAGGTCCCGCCGACGCCCTCGCCAGCTTCCAGCACTTGTGCTGAATAACCCGCCTCACGCAGGCGGTGCAGCATATACATGCCGGCAAAGCCGGCGCCGACAATGATGGCGTCGTAATTCATGAGCGAAACTCTCCAAAGTAGCTGACAGCGCGGAAGCATGGATTGTCGAAGGCCGGCAGACATCTGGCAACTGTCGCGCAGAGGCAAATTCGTCCGGCCTGCGCGCTCTCTCGAATGTGCGAACGAATTCGCACCCACGGGGGCGAGCGGAATTGCCGGTACCCTTGTCACACAACTCGTTACACTGCCCGCTGCATGAGCCACGCCACGCCCACCCTTCTGCCCGCCCAGCGCTTCGATGCCGAGGGTCGCGCCCATGTGAACTGGTTGGCCGTGCTGGCGCTGGCCGGCCCCTTGATCGCGAACAGTGCCATCCAGGCCGCGCTTAACCTCACCGACACCTGGTTTGTCGGACATATCTCGACCTTGGCGATGGCCGGCATGGGTGCAGTGCACTGGCTGGTGATTGTCTTCATCGGCGTATTGGGCGGCGTCGCGATGGCGGTGCAGACCGTGGTTGCGCAGGCCCACGGCGCGGGGCGTTTCGGGCGCGCTTCTCATGCTACCTGGACCGCGCTGTGGGCATCGCTGTTTACCGCGCCGGTATTTGTCGTGCTGGGCTTGTCGGGCGCCTGGATTCTCGCGCCGTTTGCGCTCGAGCCGGAGGTCAGCGAACTCGCTCTGCAGTTCTGGCAACCACGCATGCTGGGGGCGGCGTTGGGCGTGGCGCTCTGGTCGGTGCTCGGTTTCTTCAATGGCATCGGGCGCGCGCGGGTCACACTTTACATCAACTTCGTGACCCTCTCGGTCAATGCGGTATTGGCTTGGTTGTTCATTCTCAAATTCGGCTGGGGGGTGCCCGGTGCGGCCTGGGCCACCAATTGTGCAACCGCGCTCGGCCTTGCCATCGCACTGGTGATGTTCGTCGCCAGCGACGAGTTCGCGCGTTACCGCGCGCGCCTGACCTGGCGTTTGAACTACTCAAGCTTGCGTACCCAATTCCGCCTCGGCCTGCCGATGGGCATTGGTCTGGCTGCTGATCTGTTCGGCTTCGCGCTGTTCCAGCTCATGCTGGTCAAGCTGAGTCCGACCGATGGCGCGGCCTCGCAGATAGTGATGATGCTGACCTCCATCTCCTACATGCCGGCGATTGGTATTGCGCTGGCCGGCACCACCCTGGTCGGGCAATCCATCGGCGCCGGCGACAAGGTATGGGCGCGGCGTCTAGGTAACGCAGTGGTCAGCATGGCCATCATTTACATGGGCAGCATCGGTCTCGTGCTGGGTCTCGTCAGCGGCTGGTCCATCCCCTTGTTCCTCGATGGTGCCGACCCGCTGTCCGCCCAGGTCACCGAGACCGGCATCGTGCTGATGTGGCTCGCGGCTGCATACCAACTGTTCGACGGCATGATCCTTGGCTCGAGTTTCTGCCTGCGCGGCGCCGGCGATGCGACCGTGCCGGCGGTCGTGATCCTCGGCAGTTCGTGGTTACTGTTCGTGCCGCTCGCCCACAGCCTGGCTTTCGCGCCAGGCCAGGGGTTCGTCGATTGGCTGCCGCAATATGGCCTCGGTGCGGCCGGCGGCTGGATGGCGGCGGTGGTGTACGTGAGCCTGGTCGGGGTGTTGATGCTGGCGCGCTGGCGCTCACACGCCTGGGAACGCATGGTGGTGCGATAAATACCGGAGAATGGTTTTGGCCAGCAACAACCCGACTCCCGACATCCAATGGCTGGCGCAGCCTGAGCCGCATAACTATCCGGCAGCCCTGTCTTACCTGTCGCTGATGTTTGAGCCGGTCGCCGCGGCGGACCAGGTCCAGCGCTTACGCGATGCGGGCATGGAGGCCTTCAAGGCCAAGGACGTGTTCCGCGCCTCCGGACTGTCGCTGCTCGGTATCAGCAATTCCCATGTCGAGAAGAACATCGCAAAAATTGAAGCCCGCAAGGCGCTCTCGCCGATACTCCTGGTGCGCGATGGCAGCCACGGCCGGGTCATCGTCGCCGACGGCTACCACCGCCTGTGCGCGGTCTACCATTTTCACGAAGACGCCGAGATCCCCTGCAAAATCGTGTAGGTGCGACAAATTCGCGCATTCCTGCCGTGGCTGGGCGCTCTGCGCGCCCTTTAATGTGCGAATGAATTCGCACCTACGGCAGAACCGTTTCCCGATCGGTGGGGGGGAGGCGGACTCGCCGTGACGCGTTACCATAGCGCCCATTTCCCGCAACACACTGCAAGGTAAGCCATGAACCAAGTCGTCATTGTCGACAATATCCGCACCGGTCTCGCCAAGGCCCATCGCGGCACTTTTAACCTGACTCGCGCGGATTCGCTGATCGCCCACTGCATCGACAGCCTGCTGGCGCGCAATCCGGCGCTGGACGGTGCCGAGGTCGATGACGTGGTGGTGGGCGCGGCGCGGCAGATAGGCGAACAGTCGGCCAACGTCGCGCGTTATGGCGTGGCGCTGTCGAAGTTACCGATCAGCGTGTCGGCGGCGACCATCAGCCGCGCCTGCTCGTCGGGCCTGAACGCGATCGCGATCGCCGCCACCCAGATCATGAGCGGCTGCGCGGAAGTGGCGATGGCCGGCGGTGTAGAATCGATCACCGGTCTCGAGCGCGGCACGCCCGCCAAGTTCGATGAACATCCGCGTCTCGTGGCTGACATGCCTGCGATTTTTATGCCGATGGGTAACACCGCCGAAGTGGTCGCGCGTCGCTACAAGGTCACGCGTGAGCAGCAGGATGCCTACGCACTGCAGAGCCAGCAGCGTTATGCCGCGGCGGTCGCCGCCGGTTATGTGGCTGACGAAATCGCGCCGATGACAGTCGACTGGCTGAAGATAGTCAACAAAGACACCAAGGAAACCAAGATAGTGCAGGGCACCGTCGATCGCGATGAATGCAATCGCGCCGACACCACGCTCGCCGGTCTTGCCTCACTTGCGCCGGCATTTGAAAAGGATGGCTCGGTGACGGCCGGCAATGCTTCGCAGTTGTCGGATGGCGCATCCATGACCCTGCTCATGTCCGAGCGCCGCGCACAGCAGCTTGGTCTCACGCCGCTCGCCTACTATCGTGGTTTTGCCGTGGCGGGTTGCGAGCCCGATGAAATGGGCATTGGTCCGATCTTCGCGATCCCGAAGCTCTTGAAGTATGCCGGGCTCAAACTGTCGGACATCGATCTCATCGAACTCAACGAAGCCTTCGCTTCACAGTGCCTGTACTGCCGCGACAAGCTTGAGATTGACAACGACATCTACAACGTCAACGGTGGCTCGATTGCCATCGGCCATCCCTTCGGCATGACCGGCTCACGCATGACCGGTGTGGTGATTCGTGAACTGCATCGCCGTCACAAGAAGTTTGGCATTGTGTCGATGTGCATCGGCAAGGGTATGGGCGCAGCGGGCCTGTTCGAAGCCTGCTGAGGCAAGCCGGGACGTCCGAACAATACGGACGTCCCCTGTAGGTGCGAATTCATTCGCACATTAAATGCCGTGGCTGAGCGTTGAGTCGCGCCTTCTCATGTGCGAATGAATTCGCACCTACAGCGGAAACCCAATCTCTCAGCGATATTTCTCGATGAAACGCGCGCTGGCGTCCATCACCACCATCGCTTCGTCGTGGGTGTCGGGCGGCAGGAACTGCACCACGCGTGTGACGCCGGCGGCCTGATATTCATCGAGGATTTCGCTGGTCATTTCCATCGCCAGGAAAACCGTGATCGGTATCGAGGCCGGATCGCGACCGGCCTTGTCGCAGCGCTCTTTTAATTCCGCCTGGGCTTTCTGCAACGCACCACCGCGCGGATCGACCAGCAACCAGCCATCGCAGTAATCGACCACGCGCTGTAATCCCGCGCCGCTGACTGCGCCGAGCAATACCGGCGGATGCGGCCGCTGCAGCGGTTTGGGCCAGCACCAGATGCGCTCGAAGTTGACGAAGTTGCCGTGATAACTCGCTTCGTCGTGGGTCCAGATCTCTTTCACTGCGGCCACGCGCTCGCGCAAAATCTTCCAGCGGTCTTCAAAACGGGTGCCGTGGTTGGCCATTTCTTCGCGGTTCCAGCCGCCGCCGATGCCGAACAGAATGCGACCGCCGGACAGGGTATCGAGGGTCGCAACCGCCTTGGCCGCGACTATCGGGTCATGCTCCATCAACAGGCAGATGCCGGCGCCGACCTTGATGCGCTGTGTGGCACCGACCCCGGCCATCATCGACACAAACAAGTCCATGAAATGGGAATACTGTCGCGGCAGCTCGCCGCCCAGCGGATAGGGCGTGTCACGACTGGCGGGAATGTGGGTGTGTTCGGGATACCACACCGACTCGAAGCCGCGCTCTTCTGCGGCCCGCGCACACACATCGGGACGAATACCGTATTCAGTGTTCTGACTGACGACGCCGAAATCCATGATAGAAATTCTCCCCGCAATCGATCTCGGCCAGCGCGTCGCCGCCCGGGTGTGATGATGCGCAGCCGGCCCGGCGTGTGAATTGTCGCCCGACGGTTGCTCCCCTATAGTGCCGTTAAGCTACACCAGCACGCGCACGATGTGTTGATGTCGCCGCGACCTTAATCAATTCCTGAAGGAAATCATCATGGCCAGCCGTTCCCCTGCCGAAACCGTCGAGGTGTATCTCGAGCAGTTGTATAACCAGGGCCGGGTCGAGATGGCCGCCGAGCTGGTCGCCGATCCGACCTGGCGTCATCAGGAGGGTCAGCTTACGAGTCTGTCGCTCGCCGATACCATCGCGCGCCTCAAGCACAACTTCACTATCTGGCCGAAGATGCGCTTCGATTCCAATCAGGTGCTGGTTGATGGCGACAAAGTGGCGGTGGCGTGGAATGGTTTCTGCACCAAGCCCGATGGCGAAGTGCTGGAACTTTTCGGCATCGAGATCTTCCGCGTCAAGAACGGCAAGATAGTCGAGATCTGGAATTCCAAAGAGTGGCCGGGCCTGTGGCAGGCCTCGCCGCTGGACTGAGGCGCGCTACAGCACGCGAATCATCGGCCGCACGCCGGGGAAACTCGGCGATGGCAAGGCTTCAAAACCCGGCCGCGCGAACAGATACCCCTGAAACAGGGTCACGCCTTCGTCTTCGAACCAGTAATACTCTTCCAGCGTTTCGACGCCTTCGGCAATGACATCGATGCCGAGATCATTACAGGCCTGACGGATGGCGCGCACGATCGCCTGGCGTGGACCGTGGTGGGCGATGCCACGCACGAGTTCCATATCGAACTTGACGAGATCGGGTTGGAAGTTCGCGAGCAGATTGAGTCCTGAATAGCCGGCCCCGAAGTCGTCGATGGCAACCAGCACGCCTTCGGCGCGGAATTCATTGATGGCATCGGCGAAACGACGCTGATCGTCGATCACCTGGTTTTCGGTCACTTCCAGCACCACCTGCTCATTATCGAAGCCGTGGCGGTTTGCGACCGCCAGTGTTTCTTCTATCACCGCGCTGGAGCTGGCCAGCGAGCGCGGCTGGAAATTGAGATGCAGTCGCGTGCGCAGCCCGAGTCGGGCGGCGAGGGCGATGGCGCGCGGGCGCGCAATCTGGTCAATGGCTTCGATGGCGCTTTCATCCAAGGGCGCGAGAATCACGCCCGCCGGTTCGTTGTGCGCGCCGCGCAACAGCGCTTCGTAGGCGTAGGGCCGCCGATTCGCGATATCGACTACCGGCTGAAAGGCATAACTCAACGCTTCGACGCGTATCGACTCCCGCTCAGCTTGCATTCGCGACCTCGGACAAT
>CAMCBY010000214.1 GCA_945873015.1 Klebsiella pneumoniae | reverse complement strand
CGGCGAATCCCTGGCGCGGGTGGTGCTACGCTTCGGTTACGAAGAATTCCTGAAACGCATTCCCGAGTTCGACGTTGCCGCAGACTTCACGCCTGAGTACGAAACCGGCAGCACGCGCCACATGGTGCGCCTGCCGCTGCAATTTGCCGTCGCACAGGCAGACCAGGCGGGCGGTGCTCGATGAGCAATACAACACCGACCGTCATTTTCGTGCATGGCGGTTTTCACGGCGGCTGGTGCTGGCGGCGCGTGGCAGCGCCGTTGCGGGCGGCGGGCTGGCAGGTCTACACGCCGACCTTGACCGGGCTCGCCGATCGCGCCCATCTGTTGACGCCGAGCGTCACCCTCGAGACCCATGTGCAAGACATACTCGGCCTCATCGCGGCGGAGGAACTCAACGATGTCATGCTCGTCGGTCACAGCGCCGCCGGTGCGGTCATCACCGTCGTCGCTGACCGCGTGCCCGCGCGTATCGCCGGCCTGCTCTACCTCGACGCGTCACTACCGAGTGACGGTCAATCGATGCTCGACTTCATGGGCGACAGCCAGGGCATCCCGGCGCTGTTCCGTGCCCAGGCCGAGGCCCACGGTGAGGGCTGGCGAGTGCCTGCGGGTCTGCCTTTTGATGCCGCCGGTTTCGGCGTGGACGATGCGGCGGACGCCGCCTGGGTCAATCGACGCATGACCGCCCATCCGCTCGCGGCCTTCAGCGATGCGGTGCGCTTGAGCGGCGCCGGCGAGGCCGTTGCGCAGCGGCTCTATATTCGTTGTGAAGGTTTTCAGATAGCGCACGGCGAACCGCTGATAGCGCGGCTCGAACAAGACCCGCACTGGCACACCGAACGCTGGGACTGCGGCCACAGCCCGCAGGTCACGGCGCCGACACGTGTCATCGAAGCGGTGAAGAATCTGCACGCCTGGTGTTGTGCCTCGTGACGAACTTCGAGAATGAGTGCGTAGGTGCGAATTCATTCGCACATTCAAACCAACATGGAAGTCGTCGCCGCGCTGCTTTAATGTGCGAATGAATTCGCACCTACACGGGCCCGCGCGCTTGCCCTAAGCGCGTAAGGGCCGAAAGAATTCAACTATCTCGCGCGCCAGCGCCTCGGGCTGTTCCATCGCCGCAAAGTGTCCGCCCTTGGGCATCACACTCCAGCGTCGAATATCGGTATACATACGCTCCGCCACACTGCGCGGGGGCGACAGGATCTCGCGCGGAAACGCCGCATAACCTGTCGGCAGGTTGACGCCGCCATCGGGTATCGGCCACGGCCCGTGCATGCGTGCATAGTAGGGCCAGAAACTCGAACCGATGGCGCCGGTGAACCAGTAAAGACTGATATTGGCGAGCAGATGATCGCGACTGAACACCGCTTCGACGTCGCCACCACAATCGCTCCAGGTGCGAAATTTCTCCACTATCCAGGCGGCGAGCCCGGCGGGTGAATCGCTCAAACCAAAGGCCAGCGTCTGCGGGCGCGTGCCCTGTATCCACTGATAGCCGGTTTCTTCCTTGAGCCAGCTTTCGAGTTTGACGAGGAAGTCGCGCTCTTCCGGCGTCGGGTCGGCCAGCATCTTCGTATCGCGTCGAACCGCCAGCAGGTTGACGTGGATGCCGAGCAGTTTGTCAGCGTGCACCGCGCCGAGCCGCGAGGTGATGAAAGCGCCCCAGTCGCCACCTTGCGCTGCGAAACGTTGATAGCCGAGCACCTTGGTCATGAGATCGGCAAAACAATCGGCGATCATTTCGAGACTGAAGCGGGTCTGGCCGGGCGCAAACGACAGGCCGTAACCCGGTAACGATGGCGCAATCACGGTAAACGCATCGGCCGGATCGCCGCCAAAACGCGCCGGATCGGTCAGGCGCGGAATGATGTCCATGAACTCGAACACCGAACCCGGCCAGCCGTGCGACAGCAGCAGCGGGTAGGGATTGGGGCCTTGGCCTTCGACATGCAGGTAATGCAGGTCTATGCCGTGCAGCGCCACCTTGAACTGAGGGAAAGCATTCAGGCGCGCTTCCGCGGCGCGCCAATCAAACTGGTTTTGCCAGTAAGCGACCAGTTCGCGCAAATAAGCGACATTGGTGCCATAGGCCCACGGCTCGCCGGGGGTCTGATCGGGATAACGCGTCAGTGCGAGGCGCGCACGCAGGTCGCTGATCGCCTGATCATCGACATGAAGTGTAAAGGGCTGCGGTGCGCTCATGGGCTGGGTCTCATCGGGGAGCAGGGCCGCTATTTTTATCGGCGATGGGGGTCGAGGTCCAATCCCGCTGCGCGGCGGTTGTGGCGAACCTCAAATCTCGCCGCTCGCAAGAAAACGTGCGACCACGCCGTTGAATTCCTCCGGCGCTTCATATTGTGGCCAATGGGCGGCATCGGCCTTGATGACATAGAGTTTTGCGCCCGGCACCTGGGCCGCACTGCGGCGCGCGGTCTCGACGTCGTGCACCGGATTGTCAGTGGTCCACAAGAACAGCGTCTCGGCGCGAATCTGCTCCAGCGGGATAAGGTAATCGTCATGCATCGGAATCATGGCCAGCACCCGCGGCGCGATGTCCTTCATCATCGGCTGCGAATAAAACCGCAGACGGGTGTTGACCAACTCGTCGCTGATCATGTGATGGTTGTGCGGATGGAACAGCCACTTCATACGATTCATTATGCTGTCGTAACTGGGCGGGCCCTGGGTCGCGGCCTTGCGGCTGAGGTCGATCAGTTCCTGCAGATCCTGGCGGCCCTTGTCGGTGAGGATGGGTAAACCTGCCGAGGTGTTGAGGATCAGCCGTTGCACGCGCTCGGCATGAGCGGCGGCGAACAAACCCGCCACCCAGCCGCCCAGCGACTCGCCGCATAAATGACTGCGCCCGAGCCCGAGCCCGTCCATCAATTCACCAAGATGTTCGACCAGCACACGCGGCGAGTAGTCGATGGCGGGTTTGGCCGACAGGCCATGACCGATGAAGTCGTAGGCGATGGTATGAAAGCGCGTCGACAGCGCGACGATGTTGCGCGCATAGGCTTCCATGTGTCCGCCGATGCCATGCATGAAGATGACGGTTTCGGCATGCTCCATGCCGGCCTCGGCGATACGCGTCGCGCCGAAACTTCGAGTATTGACGCTGCGCACCGTCGCGCCGAGCATGTCGAGCCATAGACTCATGGTGAGATTCTCCCGGTCGATTGGCGGCTTGCACAGCCGCACATGAAGGCCAAGCCAATTGCGCTCCGCATCGTCACGACGCCTCGCGCGCACGCCGCGGAGCGTCGATATGCTGCGGAGTCTGGATGCCGCGCGCGTGGGCGCTGGCGAGCTTGCGCCATTCGACGATATTGCCGTCCGGCTCGAACAACTGCTCCTTCAGCCAGCCGCTGTCATCGGCGTAGAAAGGCTGCGTGGCCTCGCGCGCCCACACGTCGTCGTCATTGAAACCATCGAGCGCTTTCGGCACCCAGCGACGCTGGAATTCTTCATCGAATGCCGCTATCTCCGCCGCGCTCTGGCAGCGTTTGCCGAGCGTCTGCAAGTACAGATGACGGTCGCCATCTATCGGCACATACCATTCGAACTGAGTGAGCTCCGGTACCGGCCAGGGGTGCACGCGCAAGGCGCAGGGCAGCCACATGGAAATATCCTGCGGCACCCGATTGCTGCCATGCATCGCACCTTGCAGCACCTCTTGCCCCTCGATACGTGCGGTGAAAACCGGTATCACTTCACCCGGGCCGAAGTTATCGAACACGCCGGTCGGGCCATCGTTGCCGATGCTGGTCTTGAAGGCGTGACGACCCTGGGGCTGCAAACCCAGCGGCAGCGCCAGGTCGACATCCTCAATCAGTACCGAGTTTTTGTGGATGAAGATGTGGGTGGAGTCGAAACCGTTTTCCGCACCTATGCGCCAATTGGCGGCGACCATACGACTTTTGCCACGTATCACCATGTCCGCATCGAGAAAAGTCGGCGGCACGTCGTGATGTAAGGGTGGCGGTGGCTGATCGGCATCGCCGACGAATACGAACACCAGGCCCTGCGCTTCGATGACGGGATACACGTGCAGCTTCTTGCGCCCGACAATGGAGCTGCCCTCGGTACCGGCAATGGCACACAGCACGCCGTCGCTGAAACGATAGGTAAACCCGTGATACCAGCAGGTCACCGTGTCGCGGGTGTAACACTCGAGTTTGGTCGATAACGGCACGCCGCGATGCAGACAGCGGTCGCGCAGTGCGCGCACTTCGCCGTCGATACGCTTGAGCAGGATGTTTTCACCCAGCAGGGTCAGGGCACGCGCCTCACCTTCGCCGAGTTCGGCACTGAACAGCGCCGGATACCAGTGATTGCGGAAGCCGTATTTGGCCGCCACGTAATTGCGCCCGACACGCACCTTCTCGAGGATTGCCTCATCGACGAAGCCTTGTTCCGCCACCACGCCTCCTCGCCAGCCGTTTGCGCCGGCAATCGAATCATTTAGACTGACCAGAATGTCTGACATTAATGTTCGCCTGTCAACGCCGTGCCGCGACCAGGGAGATGGCGCATGAAGCTTCTTGAGCCGCGTGCTCGCAATAGCCTGACCAAGGCCGCCGATATCGCCGCCTCCGAGATCCGCCGGCAGATCCAGCAAGGCTTTCTGGCCCCCGGCCAACGCCTCATCGAAGCAGAGCTCATGGCGCAGTTGCCGGCCAGCCGCAGCACTTTGCGCGAAGCCTTCCTCATCCTCGCCGCCGAAGGGTCGCTGGAATTGCAACACCAGCGTGGTGCCTGTGTGCGGCGCATGACGCGCGCGTCGCTCGCCGAGTTGTTTCAGATGCGTGAATGCCTGGAGGGATTTGCCGCCGGTCTCGCCGCCGCACGTTGCGCCACCGGCGGACCTCCCGCCTGGCTGGCTGAAGCACGTGCGGTATGGCTCGGTGACGAAGTGCTGCACAACGAATTGAGCCATATGGAGAACAACGTGCCACTGCATGAGGGTATCGTCGCCCTGGCCGGCAATACGCGGCTCGCGGCCGCACTCCAACCGCTTGAACTACCGGGCTATCGCCTGCAGTTTCTGCGCCTGCTCGACCAGCAACAGCGCAGCGTGTCGGCACATCAGCATGTCGACATCATCGACGCCATCGTGGCCGGCAAGTGCGCCGCTGCGGAAAAACTCATGCGCGCCCATGTACGCCGCGCGGGCGAGCTGGCACAACTCATTCCGGGGCTGGCCTGACATGAGTGGCGCCGAGGTCGAAATCAACGTGCGGGTGTTCGGCCAACACCGCCGCTTTCATATGCCACGCGATGGTCGCACCGTACTCGAGGGCAGCCGCGCGGCCGGCATTGAGTTGCCCTACAGTTGCGAAGCAGGGTGCTGCTCAACCTGTCGCGCGAAACTATTGGATGGCCTGGTACGCATGCGCAACAACCTCATCCTCGACGAGACCGAACAGGCGGCGGGTTATGTGCTGGCCTGTCAGGCTGAGCCCGAGAGCGCGACCTTGAGCCTCGACTTCGACGCTTGAAATCTGTCGTGCCACACCCCGTATCGGGGGCAGCCACGGTCGCCGCACATGCCGTAGAGTCACGGCCAGCAACAGCCAGGAGTTTGACCATGAAAGTAGTCGTTGAAGAAACCGTGGCGGCAGCCGCCGACGCGGTGTTTGCCGTGATTGGTGATTTCGCCGGCCTCGAGCGGAACGAGATGATCAAGGATTTTACCGTCACCGGCAGCGGCGTCGGCGCGGTGCGCAGCATCGTGCTGGCCAATGGCGGCGTGATTGAAGAGCGTCTCGAACAATACGACGCGAAGGCACGCAGCTTCACCTACGCCATCATTAACGAACAAACCGCGTTGCCGGTCGCCCAATATTCAGCGACGGTGGTGGTCACGCCGCTGGACGCCCACAGCTCGCGCATCCACTGGGCCGGCACTTTCGAGCCGGTCGGTATCTCGGACGCCCAGGCCGAAACCGTGCTGGGCGGCATCTACAAAGGCGGTATCGCGCGCACGCGCCGCCGTCTCGGATTGTAGGTGCGAATTCATTCGCGCCTACAAAGATTCTGATCCACTTGGGGGCGGCACCCCCATCTTGCTCTCGCGCCGCTCGGCGCGGCGCTTGCGGCGCAACTTCAGGGTCTCGAACACACCCGACGCCGCATAGCCGCCAAAGATGATCAGCAGCGCACTGGCGGGCTCGATGGAAATCAGCACAAAACCGAGCACCACCGCCAGCACGGTCACGAATGGCACACGACCGTGCAGGTCGAGCTCCTTGAAGCTGTAGTAGCGCAGATTACTGACCATCAACAGCGCGGCAGCGATGGTGACGAAAAGCGCGGCGGTCGTCATCAAACCGGACTCGCGCGCACCGACATAATCACCAAACCACACCAGCGCGGCGACCAGCGCCGCCGCCGAGGGACTCGGCAGGCCCTGGAAATAACGCTTATCGGCGACACCAACCTGGGTGTTAAAGCGCGCCAGACGCAAGGCCGCGCCGGCCGCATACATGAACGCCACCACGAAACCGAGCTTGCCAAGTGAGTGCAAGGTCCATTCATACATGACCAGGGCCGGCGCCACACCAAAAGACACCATATCGGCGAGGCTGTCGTACTGCGCGCCGAAATCACTCTGGGTGTTGGTCATGCGCGCGACGCGGCCATCGATGCCGTCGAACACCATCGCGACCAGCACCGCAATGGCGGCGGCTTCGAAACGCCCGTTGATCGCAGCAACGATGCCATAGAAGCCGGCGAACAGTGCGCTGGTGGTGAACAGGTTCGGTAGCAGGTAGATACCGGCGCGACGTTTGTTGGGTGGCAGGGGCGATGGAGCCTCCGGTGGATCGTCCGGCGGCGGAGATGACACGACTTGCATGGGCTGACCCTCTTTGATCGACCGGCGCCTCATTGCGCGCCGCGAGTGTGACGCCGACATGAGCGTGGTATCACGACCCCATTATGATCGATCAGACGCGGCTTTGCGCCGCGCCCGAAAACGCCGAGCCTTCCCCTGTAGGTGCGAATTCATTCGCACATTCATGCCGTGGCTCGGCGCATCGCAAAGGCTCTAATGTGCGAATGAATTCGCAC
>CAMCBY010000213.1 GCA_945873015.1 Klebsiella pneumoniae | reverse complement strand
GGCGTGCCGCGCCCGGAGCGTTCGTTCATGGCGCGGAACGCGACCACCGCTTTGGCTTGGCCGGTAGCGACCGCCATCGCCGCCAGCATGATGGTGCCGACCGGTCCGCCGCCGCCGCCGTAGTTGACCTCGGCGAAGTAGCGCAGCTCCGGCATGCCGAGATTACGCGCGATGTCGATGGGGTCGTTGTTGTCCATCGTGTATTTGGTGATGCCATCGATGTCGGCGGGCGTGAGGCCCGCGTCGGCGATGGCGGCACCAATGGCTTCGCAGGCGAGTTTCAACTCGCTGCGGCCTGAATCGCGGGAATACTCGGTGTGACCGATGCCGACGATACAGGTCTGGTCGCTGATCGATTCCATTACGACACCATCGCCGCCAGCACCAGGCCCTGCATGACGCCGATGCGTTCGAAGTGGTAACTGTCTTCCATGAGGCCGGTGGAAAGGAACGCGACGCTTAAATCGCGCTCCGGGTCGACTGTGAAGCCGGTGGAGCCGGCGCCGAAGCCGCCGAAGCTACGCGCCGAATTCATCGGGCTGAACAGGCCCGGCAGATTGCCTTCGCCGCGCACGAAGAAGCCGCAGCCGATGTTGGCCGGGTATTCAATCCAGCCGCGCACGCCGAACCAGATGTCGAACAGCACGTTGCGCAGCGTGCCGGTGTGGTTGCGGGTGCAGAAGTCGAGCATGGCCGGCGACAGCAGCCGCGAGCCATCCAATTCGCCGCCACGGCGCAGCATCTCGGCGAAGCGGTGTACGTCCTGTACGGTGGTCATGCAGCCGCCGCCCGGGACCTCGCAGCCTGGTGTGGCGAGCAGTGCGCCTATGCCTTCCACCGCGGCTGGCGGCAGGAGGGCGGGAAGATCGGTGTAGGAGACTTTCACCGGGCACAGGCGCTTCATCAAATCGGCGCGCGGCCCGAGGCTGGTGTCCTTCATGCCGATCGGATCGAATACTTCTTCCTTCAGCATTTGTGCATAGCTGCGCCCGCGCCCGGCGGCGCGCAGGCACAGCGCAGCGATGATCGAGTGACCGAGCAGGATGGAGTAGTTCACCCGTTCACCGGGCTGAGACTCCAGCGGCAGCCCGCACGCAAAGGCCACCAGTTCATCGATGTTCATCAGCACTTCGGGCCGCACTGGCGGAATGGCCGACAGCACGCCGCTGGTGTGGGTCAAAAGATGAAAAAGGTTGACCTTCTCTTTACCTAGTGTCGCGAACTCGGGAATCAGTTCGGCGACCGGGGCATGCAGTTTCAGCAGACCACGTTCTACGAGCGAGAGTGCCAGCACGTTGGTGAACTGTTTGGCCACCGACATGGTGGCGAAAACGGAATCGGCTTTCAGCGTCTTGTTGGTGGCACGCTCGGCGTAGCCTTCACACAGATCAAGCACCACCTCGCCATGGCGCGCGACCATCATGCGCACACCGTGGCAGCGCCCTGCGTCGATGTCGGCTTTCACCGCATCGCGCACCCGACCAAGGCGGGCGGCGTCGAAACCCAATTTAGCGAGATTGTTCTTCGGTGCCTTGACGGCAGCAGATTTGGTGACCATGTGATTCTCCCCTTGAGGTAAGCGTGAGTTATTTCTTCATATGCGCGCCGACCAGCGCGCCGAGCACGCGGCAGGGTTCGCTCCACGGATTGCTCCAGCGATGCATGGTGCCACTTTGCACCACCACGTCGCCTGGCTTGAGTTCGGTCTTCGAACCGTCGTCCAGTTCCAGCACGCAACGGCCGGACAGGACGTAGAGCATGTCGGTGGTTTCGGAACGATGCATGCCGGGGTTGGCATCGTCGAAATGCGAGAGCAGGCCGGGGAAACGTTTGTTGGATTCTGTCGCAATCTGCTCTGGTGTCATGCTGGTATCGACCGGCGCATCGTCCGGCGCGAGGATGAACTCGATGAAACGCACGCCGCCGATGGGCGGGAACCACGCCGGGTGCGCGGCCGCGGCGCCATTGTCCGGATAGCTGTAGGGCTGGTCGGCGCCCCATAACGTCGAGAGATAAACGCCATCGAGACCCGGCACGGCGACGCCGCTGACGGTGCTGTCGCTGGCGACGATGGATTTGCCGGCGGCGTTATGGCCGGTGACGACACGACGGAATGTAGACATGGTTCTCTCCCCTGAAAAACACACTGGATTGTTATGCGTGGCGCGCCACGTTCCGTGACGCGCGCTTGCGAAGGACTATCGGGCGCGCTAGCCCTCGCCGTCAACCTGTCAAAAGACGTAGTTCGCGCAAGCCGCGCGTGCCGAGGAAAGGCAGCCATTTGAGCGGCCCCGGCGCGAGTTCGAGCTTGGGAAACCGTTTGACGATGGCGGGGATGGCGATGCCGGCTTCGAGTTTGGCGAGCGGTGCACCGAGACAGAAATGCATGCCGAGACCAAAACCCATGTGGCGCACCAGGCCACGATCGAGTTTCAGGCAGTCGGCGTCTTCAAACGCGTCGGGATCGCGATTGGCGACCGACAGAATCAGGAACACACGCTGGCCGGCTTTCAACTGCTGGCCATTAAATTCGAAATCCTCACGCGCGACCCGCACCACGGTTTTGCCGGGGCCGTCGTAGCGCATGAATTCATCGAGCGCGATTTTGATGTCGACCTTGTCTTCGCGCACCGCCGCCAGTTGATCGGGATGACGCAGCAGCGCCAGCACGCTGTTGGCAATGAAGTTGGCGGTAGTCTCATGGCCACCGAACAACACCAGGGTGCAGGTCGCGATCAATTCGGCATCAGACAAAGCATCGTTCTGTTCGCGGGCGCGAATCAAAGCCGAAATGAGGTTGTCTTGCGGTGCCGCTTCATAGCGTGCTACCAGCTTGCGGAAATATTTCACCAGCGAGTCCATGCCTTCGGCGACGCTGCCGTAGCGGGTCGGGTCGTCGAGGCCGGTGGAGACGAGAGGTGAAACCTTGGCGGTCCACTGCTCGAACTCAGCGCGGTCTTCGACCGGCACGCCGAGCATCTCGGCGATGATGATCGAAGGCAGCGGCGCCGCCACTGTCGCGATTAAATCGAACTCGCCGGGCGCCGGTATGGTGTCGAGCAACTCTTCGGTGAGCTGTGTGGCACGAGCGCGAATCGCGTCGATGGCCTTGGGTGTGAAGGCCTGCTGACAAAGCCGCCGCAGGCGGTTATGGGCCGGCTCTTCCTTGAACACCATCCAGCCGCTCAAGACCTCAAAGGCCTGCCGCACCAGCGGGTCGGTATCCGGGCCCGATAAACGTTTGCGGATATAGGGCTCGATACGATCGCAGGAGAAACGCTCGTCGCGCAGCGCTTCGGACACATGCCGATAGCTGGTCACGATCCAGGAGCGATAGCGGCGGTCCCAGAACACCGGTTGGGTGGCGCGCAGCGCGCCGAAATAGGCCGACGGATCGGCGAGGCCGGCTTCGGCCATGAGGTCGATGTCGATGTCGACGTCGACCGTGGTGCTGGTGTTGGACATATGAGTCTCCCCGCGGTTGTCCACCTCAGGCCACGGCCGCGCTGCGCGGCGCGACTTCGCTCTCGCGCCAGCTGCGCAGTTCCGGCAACACTTCCTTGGCAATCAGACGCATGCTGCTTTCGACCATGTCGAAGGGCATGCCGCCGTAGCTGACGATGGAATTCCATTCGTAATGGCCGATCACTTCGCGACGTGCGGCCAAGGTGTCGAGGATCTGTTGCGGCGTGCCGCACGCCTGATGGGCGATGTAATCCTCGACCGCCGCATCGAGGCCGAGGGAATTCAGGAATTCAGCGGCCTGACCATAGGCTTCATAGCCTTTGATCTCCTTGTGATAGTCGGCCATGAATTCGTAGTGCTTCAAAATCGACAGATAGTTGATGGCGAGATGTTTGCGCGCCACCTCGACGGCGCGGCCGGCGTCCTTGTCGCAATAGCAGAAGTCGAGCAGCAGCGGCGGCGGCGCATTGCGGCCGTGGGCACCGCGGTAGGCATTGCGATAGAGCTCGAAGTTGGGCAGGTGTTTGTCCATCGAGAACTGCACGAAACACATCATGCGTGCACCGAGTTCGCCGACTACCTGCGCCGACTCGGGCGACATCGCCACCGCATACAGGCGGTCTTTGGCGCTCTGCATCGGCGTCGGTTTGATTTCTGTGCGTTTCTGCGGGAAGTAGGGGCCCTTGCCCTCTATGAAGCCGGTCTCCATGGCGTCGATGATCATGCGCGCCGATTCATCGAAGCGGCCGCGGGTTTCATTCATCGGGATGCCGAAAGATTCAAACTCATTACGCGACAGGCCGCGCCCGAAGCCGATCAGATAACGGCCATTGGACATCGCGTCGATGGTGGCGATTTTCTCGACCAGGCGTATCGGCTGCGTCCACCACGGCAGGATCAGCGCGGCGCTGCCGAGCTGAATGGTTTTGGTGCGCGCCGCCAGCCAGGTCAGGATCTGGATGTTGTCGACGGCCATCGAATAGGACTCGAAATGATGCTCGGCACACCAGATGACGTCGTAGCCCACTTCTTCGGCGAGTTCCGCGATACGCATTTCCTCGCGGATCATTTCCGCATCGGAAAGACCTTCATGCAGATTCGCCATCATGATCATGTAGCCGGTCTTCATCGGTGTGTGTCCTTTGTGCGTTGCAGTGGTGTGGCTATCGGGATGGCGCCCGCGAGATGCAGGCGGCCGTTCAGGTGTCGTCGTGCCGCGCGCAGACGTTGCAGCAGATGAGGCCTGCAAATGTCGTCGGCGAGCGGCAGCAGCAATAAAACCGTGTCATGGACGACGCGCGCGCGGAAGCCGGCGGCATCGATGTCGTCATGGATCCAGAATTCGAGCACGCCCATAAAATGGGCCATCAGGGTATAAACCAGCACATCGGCATCGAAGTCCTCACTCAGAAGTCCAGCCTGCTCGGCGTTCACCAAGGCCCTGCGCCAGTAGGCGAGCGAGCGTTCGATAAACTTCGGCCGGTGTATCGGATCGGTCACGCCCAGCAGGAACTGATAGAGCGGACGCATGAAGTTCGGATCGTGCAGAAAGATGTCGGCGGCCTGCTCAGCGGCTTCGAGCACGTGCTCGAGCGGGTCGCTGGAACGAAATGCGAGGCCGTGCAAAGTGATTTCATCCAATGAACGGGACAGCAGCGCGTAGAGCAGCCCTTCCTTGGAGGTGAACAGGTTGTAGGGCGTGGCCGGACTGACTTCTGCGGCCTCGGCCAGCGAGCGCATCGAGAAATCGGTGCCGCCGGTGCTGCGGATCAACAGCGCCGCCGCATCGAGACTACGATTGCGGCGGGCATCGACTTGTTTGGCTCGGAGCGACATGGAGCGCACTCTAAAACTAGAGCATGCTCTAAGACAATCCTCCCCCGTTGGGGGGAGCTCCTCAGGGTTTGAGGCTGGGCAGGGTGTAACCGCCGTCGACGAAGATCATCTGGCCGGTGATGTAGCTCGCCGCCGGCGCGGCCAGAAATACGAACAGGCGGGCGATATCGTCCGCCTCACCGAGCCGCCCGACCGCGGTACGCGCTATCCAGCGTTGTTTGATTTCCTCACTAACGCCGGCCGTCATGGGCGTATTGATCATGCCCGGCCCGACCGCATTGACCGTGATGCCGTAGCGGCCGAACTCGACCGCCAGCGAGCGCGTCATGGCTACCACGCCGGCCTTGGTCGAGGCATAAGAGGCGTTGCCGGGCGAGCCGAGGGCCGAGGTCGAGGCGGTAATCAACACGCGTCCGTAGCGCGCTTCTTTCATCGGCCGCAAGGCGGCCTGACAGGTCCAGAACACGCCGCTCAGATTGGTGGCGATGACCGCGTCCCATAAGGCCTCATCGACATCGAGAGTGCGCGACGGGCGCGTGACGCCGGCATTACACAGCATGATGTCGAGCCGCCCGCTGCGCGTCAGCACTGCGCCGATGGCGCGCTCGATATCGCAGCGTTTGGCGACGTCTACGGCGACGGCATAGGCCTGCGCGCCGTCGTCGCTGAGTTCTTTGGCGAGTGCGGTCACCGCTTGCTCATCGCGATCGAGCAAGGCCACACAGGCGCCGGCGGACGCCATGGCGCGCGCGCTGGCCGCGCCGATACCGCTGGCGGCGCCGGTGATGGCGGCAACCTGACCGGTCAGTTCCATGGTGCAATTCTCCACAGGGATGGTCTTTACAGTGCAGGGTCGTCGTGGTGCGCGCTATCCCCCATCGTTGGACTTGCGGCGGCGGAACGAATCTTGACAGACTCGCGCCATGTCCGAGCAGCCAGCACCGACCTCATCCGCCCACCGAGCGCTGCGACGCAGCCGCGTGCTGATTATCGGTGCGGGCGCCGGCGGCATTTGTATGGCCATCAAGCTGCTGGCGGCGGGCCATCGGGATTTCCTGGTGCTGGACAAGGCGCCGGCGCTCGGCGGCACCTGGTGGTACAACCGTTATCCGGGCGCGGCCTGCGACGTGCCCTCCCATCTGTATTCCTTCAGCTTCGAGATTAAACGCGACTGGTCCAACCCCTACGCGAGCGCACCCGAGATCCTCGACTATCTCAACGCCTGTGCACGCAAGTATCAGCTCGATGCGCATCTGCGTTTCGATACCGAAGTAACGGCGGCGCGCTGGGACGGCGCGCGCGCGCTGTGGTGTGTCGAGTGCGCAGACGGCGAGCGTTTTGAAGCGCAGGTGCTGGTTGCGGCGCAGGGCATGTTCAATGAACCGAGCTGGCCGGATTTGCCCGCGCGGGATACGTTCCGCGGAGTCAGTTTCCACACTGCGCGCTGGAATCACACCCATGACCTGCGCGGCCGACGGGTCGGCATCATCGGCAGTGCGGCGAGTGCGGTGCAGTGTATCCCCGAGGTGGCGAAAGACGCCGCGACTTTGACCGTCTTCCAACGCACACCGAACTGGGTGCTGCCCAAGAACGATGCGCCCTATCGCGCCGACAGGCGTGAATTCTTCCTCAATGCGCCGGACGCAGTTGAACAGAACCGCGCCCGTCTGTTTCGTGAGTTCGACGGTTTCCAATTGCTCGACGATGCCGAGCGTTATCGCCAGGCGCTCGAGTCCGGCCTCGAGAACATTGCGCTGGTCGAAGACCCGCATACACGCCAGGC
>CAMCBY010000212.1 GCA_945873015.1 Klebsiella pneumoniae | reverse complement strand
TGATAGGCTGCGGATATCTCGGCGCGACGATGGTCGGCCTGCTCGCGCGCGGTACGGTGACAGCCGTGACGCGCAGCACCCAGCGCCACACGGCGCTCAGCACCGCAGGGGTGCGCTGCCTCAGCTGTGACCTGTCGGCGCCCGACCTGACCGATACGCTGGCCACAGCCTTGGCCGGCTTTGACGGCGGGGTGATGCTGATTGCGCCGCCGTCCGCCTGGCGCGATGACGATCCGCGCCCGGCGCTCGCGCGACTGACGACGGTGCTCAAGCGTTTGCCGCTGTCGCGAGCGGTATTGGCTTCGAGTACGGCAGTCTATGGCGATGCCCAGGGCGCGCGGGTGGAGGCGGCCAGTGCGGTGCAGGATGTCGATGCCCGCAGTCACAAGCTGCTGGCCATTGAAGAGCATTGGATGGCCTGTGGGCTGGACAGTTATGTGGTGCGACTGGCCGGTCTGTACGGTCCGGGGCGGGTGATTGGCCGCGACACTATCGCGCGCGGCGAGGTGCTGCCGGGCGCCGACGACGATTGGCTGAACCTCGTGCACATCGAAGACGCCGCACGCGCCATGCTCGCCACCGTCAGCGCGCCGGCGCCGTTAAGTCATGCCTTGATCAGCGACGCCCAACCGCTGCTGCGGCGGGACTATTACGCGGCCCTGGCGGCCTGCATGAACGCCCCGGCGCCACGTTTCGGCGCCGCGGGTGGCCGCCGCGCCGGTTCCCGTCGCTGTGATTCGTCGTCGAGCTGGGCGGCGCTCGGCCTCACCCCACGCTGGCCCGACAGTCGTGCGGCCTTGCCCGCTTTGCTGCCGACCGGCTAGCAGGCGGGTGAAAAACTACTGCGCTCGACATTTTGTGCCCCGGCGGTGCTCGGAATCCTCACGTATTTCCATATACGCTGCGGTTCCTCCGCTCCGGCGGAACGCAAACTGACTTCGCTCGCGACGTTTTTCACCCGCCTGCTAGTGTGCTGTCCCGTGATGAACTTCAATAATTCGCGCGGCCATCGGAGTGCGAGGCTAGGCGCGAGGAGGAGTAATAGTGGCGCTATTGCGACGACGAGCAACGCCGCATCGCGCTTCGAGGGCAAGTGAATTATGAAGATTCATTGCGGGACAGCGCGCTAGTGCAGGATAAAACGGCCGAAAGCGCGACTGCCGTTACCGGTTGCGATGCTGCGCTCGACTTCCAGGCTATCGGCGTTGATCACCGTCACGTCATTGCTCATCCAGTTGGCGACATACACACGACGCGCCTCGACTTGCATATCGATGCCTTCCGGATAGTCGCCGACCGGGATGCGCGCGATTTCATGCTGGTCCACCAAGTCGAGCACCGAGACCGAACTGTCGCTCTGATTGGTGACGAACAAACGTTGGCGCAGTGGATCGAACACGGTTGCGTAGGGCATGTCGCCGACCGTCAGGGTGGCGCTCGGTTGCAATGTCGCGAGGTCGAGGATTGTCACTTCGTCACTCTGGACGTTGGCGACGAACGCATAATGGCCATTCGGTGAAATGGTAATGCCGTAAGGTGCGGTGCCGACCGCGATGCGGGCCTCGACCACGCCATTGACGGTATCGATGACACTCACATCGTTGTCGTCGCGATTGGCCACCAGCAGGCGGCCACCGTCGGGTGTCAGGGCCAGACCGCAAGGTGTGGCGCCGGTTTTGTATTCGCCGCGCGCGCTGAGGGTCATGGCATCGAACACCCGCACCACGGCGCCATCCCAATCGGCGACATACACCCTGCCCGAGCGCGCGTCGGCAGTGATGCCGAGCGGTGTGGTGCCAGCATCAACCTGAGCAATCACTGTCAGGGTATCGATATCGAGGCTGCTCAGCTGATGGCTCTTGCTGCTGGTGATGAAAGCCAGACGCCGCCTCGCATCGATGGCAATGCCGACCGGATCGTCCGCCACCGCCAGCGTCTGCTGCACTTCACCCGTCGCCAGCGCGATAACGCTGACGCTGTCGCCGCTCTGATTGGTGATGAAGGCGAGCGGCTGCTGATCGGCGCCCGATACGAGGCCCGCGTGCAGACCGAGGGCGCAGCACAGCACCATCCAACGCAGAACGCTCATCGCCTCGTCGCCTACTTCTCAGCCAGTTCCTTGATGCGCGCGAGACCCGCCTGATAGGAGCCGGTGACGGCCTTGGTGGCGGCTTCGTCGTTCTGGTCGGCCGGTGGGTTGTTGTTGGGATGACCGCGATAAAAGCCGCTGCGCCATTCCACCGTCGAATTACCGTCGCCGTTGTCCTTGACCGACAGGAATGCGGAATAGGTGGTCACCGGCAGCAGTTCCATCGCGGTCTTGGTGATTTTGTATTTGTAACTCATCGCCGCGGCATCGTACTTCTGCAATTCTTCGGCTATCTGCGGACCGCCAGCTTCCTTGATGGTGAGCACGCGGCTGGCGCCGACTTCGTTACCGCCTTGGCAGTCGGACTTGACGACACCCGGTGCCCACTTGTCGATGCTGCAGAAGTCACCGATCAGGGCCCACACCTTGGCCGCCGGCGCTTTGACTACTATCGATTCCTCGACTTTCAGACGGCTCGGGCCGTGCGCAAGGCTTTGGCCGACGTATAACAGGCAGGCCATCAAAACCAGCAGTGAACGTGTCATTGGATATCATCTCCCCAGGCATGGAATCAAAACGATGAAATTAAATCGAGAAGCAGCCGCGTGTCCGCCGACGCTTCGAGCGCGGCGCGGCGTGCCCTGCAGCCGACGGCGCATGGTAATCGCTCACCGTGGGCGGGCCAACCCGGCCACCGCAGTTGCTCTCGGCCGCGTGTGGTGAAGCACTGACATGGCAAGCACCATCGTCTGGTTACGACACGATTTGCGCTTGCACGACCATCCGGCGTTACACGCCGCGGTTGCCCGTGGCGCGCCACTGGTGTTGGTGTATGTGTTGGAAAACGGCGGGCCGTGGCGCCCCGGCGCGGCGTTCCGCTATTGGCTGCACCATAACCTCGCGGCGCTGGCGGCCGACCTCAAGCGCCACGGTCAGCAGCTGTTGCTCGCGCGCGGCGATGCATGTGTCGAACTCGCCCGTCTGCGTGCCGCTTGCGGTGCCGATGCGCTGTATTTCAATCGTCGTTATGAACCGCACGATCGCGCTGTCGATGATGAAGTCGAACGGAAGTTGGGCGGCGAATGTGAGGTGCGCAGCTTTCAGGGCCATCTGTTGTTCGAACCCGCGCAGTTACGTACCGGCAGTGGCACGCCCTATCGCGTGTTCACGCCCTATTCGCGCGCCTGTCTGCAACTGCCTGCGCCGCCGCTGCCGTTGCCGGCACCGACACGCTGGCCCGAGGCGGCGCCACGCGAGGGCGGGCTGCCGCTGGCGGCGCTGCAACTCGAACCGCGTATTGCGTGGGCGGGCGGAATCACCGCGCGCTGGGCGGCGGGCGAACAGGCAGCGCAGGTCGCGCTTGATGAGTTCGTTGATGAGCGCATGACGAACTACACGCGCCACCGCGACCTGCCGGCGCTGGCGGGCACGGCCGGTCTGTCACCCTATCTCGCCGTGGGTGCCATCAGCGCGCGCACTTGCTGGCATGCGGCCGCGCAGGCGGCGCTGCGCGAAGCCCATGCCGGCAGCGTGGCGGCCAGCGAGGCGTGGCGCCGGCAGTTGTTATGGCGTGAGTTCGCCTATCACCTGCTGCATCATTTTCCGCACACGCCGGAGGCGCCGTTTCGACCGGAATGGCGAAGCTTCCCGTGGCTTGAAGACAATGCTGCGCTTAGCTGTTGGCAAAAAGGCGAGACCGGTATCCCGCTGGTCGACGCCGGCATGCGTGAGTTGTGGCTCAGCGGCTATATGCATAACCGGGTGCGCATGGTGGTCGCATCGTGGCTGTGTAAACATCTTGGCCAGCATTGGCTGCATGGCGCGCGTTGGTTCTGGGATACCTTGGTCGATGCCGATCTCGCCAACAACACGCTGGGCTGGCAATGGAGCGCCGGCTGCGGCGCCGACGCGGCGCCCTATTTCCGCATCTTCAACCCGCTCAGTCAGAGCCTGAAGTTCGATCCGGACGGTGTTTACCTGCGCAGATGGTTGCCCGAACGGGCAGCACTGGATAACAAGGCCATCCACGACCCGCAGGTGCGGGTGGCGGGTTATCCCGCGCCGATGGTCGAATTGGCCGAGGGGCGTCAGCAGGCCTTGAGCCGCTACGCCGCTATGCCGCGATGAAATGCACTGTGCTGCTGGCGTTGTGGTTGTGGGGCGCGACAGCGACGGCGGCCGAGTCGCTGCCGCTGCAGAATCTCAGTGTCGTGCGTAGTGACGGTGTGCGGCTCGAACTCGAGGTCGAAGTGGCCAGCAGTGAGACTCAGCGCCGCAACGGGCTCATGGGGCGGCGCGCCCTCACAGCGCGGACGGGCATGTGGTTCGACTTTCACACCTCGATGACCGTCACCATGTGGATGAAAGACACGCCACTGTCGCTCGACATGCTGTTCATCGACGCGGCGGGACAGGTGGTGTGGATCAATGAACGCACGGTGCCCGAATCACCGGCGCTGATCAGTGCGCCGCAGCCAGTGCGTTATGTGCTCGAGCTCGCGAGCGGCGAGGTGCGCCGTTGGGGGCTCGCGGTCGGTGATCGGGTGGTTTTGCCCGCATCAGCCGCGGGGATTAATGCTGAGCGGCGGCCAGGGCTTTAAATGCCGCCGAAAAACCGTCCAGTGACAAGGGCACTTTGAGCGGTTTACGCGCGCCATCGTAGAACGTCACGTGTAATTGCCGACCCTGGGACAGTTGTTGCACGGTGGCGTCACGCAGTTTCATGCCGGCACGGCAGCCATCCGGTTCGCAGCGTTCGACCGGGAACGTGGCGGGCGTGCCGCTATCGATTTGAATGGTGATGCCGGGCGGCAGCGCGATGCCGAGCGGCAAACTGACCAGTACGGTCGGCAGTGCATCGGGCGGCGCCATGCCGATGCCGAACTGCAAGACCGGCTGACCACCGGTTTTCTGCACCAGGTTCTGAAACATCATGCAATCCGGTCGCGCGTCCGCGCTGGCGACGGCACAGCGTAGCGTCCAACTGCCGAAAACCTGCTGGCTGTCTTGCGCGTGCGCGGCGGATGTCGCTGCCCACAGAGTGGCGAGGACAACTGCGAGGGTGTAACGGAGTTTCGGCGTCATGATGCGGTGATTAGCGGACCAAGCGCCACTTTACCGTAGTTCTCAGCGCGGCGAGAGTGTGCGTCGTCGCCACCAGTCTGGTACGCGCGGCTGTTCCACCACGTCGTAGCTGTCGTAAGGCTTGATATCGATGAGCGGCGTGCCGTCATATGCGTCGAGCTTGCGCACCGTGAGCGTCGCGCCATCGACCGCCAGCAATTCCACTACCGCGAGACCGAGACCATTGGGGTGATTGCGCCCGCGCGCGGCAAACAGGCCCTGTGCCGGGGTGTTGTTATCGCCGCGCGGGTGGGCGGTCATGTGCGCCGGCGGGCTGGCGCGATGCAGGGCGAACAGCACAAAAAGATGCGAGTAGCCGTCAATGCCAAGCAGCCCGTCGGCGTACTGCGGCCACAGTTCGATGGTGGAGATGATGTCGCGGCGGCGCCGCGCCACGTCCTGGTCGGGTACGGCCGTGCGGATGACACCGATGGGCTGCAATTCGATAGAGGCTTGGCCTGACACGTGCACCTTCGTTTTGAACGGGAGTAAAGCTGGGCCCGCCTCATGCCGATAGCGGCGTGTCGGGAATCGTTCGCGCTCACATCGGCGAACCACACTATAAAGCCACATGAACTGATGCTTCCACAGCGCAACCAGGAATCCGTGATGCCGGGGCGTTTGCGCCCCTTTGCACCATTCGCGCAGTTGTCCGCCGAACAATTGATTGTGGCGGCGGCGCGCACTGCGCTGAAGCGCTTTCGCGATGGCGATCTGGTGCTGTCGCGCGGCAGCGAGGACAACTGCGACTACTTCCTGCTCGACGGTAATGTCGTACTGCTCGATTCCGACGGCAATTCAAAAATGATCGCGAGCGGTTCGATGGATGCCGCCAACCCGCTCGCGCCGTTGCGGCCAGCGCTGTTCGACGTGCGCGCCTTGGGACCGGTGTTATGCGCCAAGATGGCGCGCGGCGAAGTGGCCCTGTTGCGCGAATCGATCAAACGGGTGGCGCGTGTGCGGGCCGAAGAAATCGCAGAGCCGCTGGCCGAGACCAGCAGCCTGTTCGATGACCTCGAGGGCGATATCCTCGCCGACCGTCTCAAACTGCCGAGTTTGCCTGATCATGCGCTGCGCGTGCGCGCCGCGATTGGCCACGCGGCCGCGGATAGTCGCAAGGTGGCTGATCTGCTCGCAGCCGACCCGGCGCTGGCAGCAAAAATCCTGAAAGTCGCCAACAGCCCACTGTGCCGTGGCGAGAGTACGGTCAACAATCTGCGCGATGCGGTCAACCGTATCGGCATGTTCACGGTCGGCGAACTGGTGGTGTGTTTTTCGCTCAAGGACTTGTTCAACGCCAACTCGCCGTCGCTGCGCGAACGTTTCGGCGACCTGGTGATTGAAGCGGTGCGCATAGGTGCGACCGCCTCGGTGATAGCACCGCGGGTGGCAGGCATCGCGGCCGATCAGGCGCTGGTCGCCGGCCTGCTGTCCAATATCGGCGCCTACGTGGTGCTGGAGCGGCTGTCCCAGCAGCCGCTGCTGCTCAAGGATGACACCCGTGTCGAACGCGCGCTCGCCACGTACACCGCGCGCCTCGGCAAAATCATCTGCCGCCACTGGCAGCTCGGCGATGCGGTGGTCGAAGCGGTGGGGCATGTCAGTGACTGGAGCTACTCGGTGGAAGGCGACGCACGCTTGGCGGAGGTGGTGATCTGCGCGCGTTATCACAGCCTGATAAGCCTGCGTAAAACCCAGCAGTTGCCGAAACCCGAGACCGTCAAAGCCATGCGCGTGCTAGGGGGCACGGTCACACCACAACTCAGCGTCGAGATCATCCGCGAGGCCCGCGTGCGCGTGGACGCCCTGCAACAGGCACTGTCCTGAATTCAGCGCCCGGCGCAGCGCATGGTCACGGACGCCGCGACCGGGTAACCTCGGCCGATG